>CAMZLX010000170.1 GCA_947311795.1 uncultured Zetaproteobacteria bacterium | reverse complement strand
GCCATGGCTTCCACGATTAGCACGCCCGGCATAATCGGGTGACCTGGAAAATGGCCATTAAAATGGGGCTCATTGATGCTTACATTTTTAAGCGCTTTGATGGACTCATCTTCAGTAATTTCCAACACCCTATCCACCAGTAAAAATGGGTAGCGATGCGGCAACCTGTCCATGATTTCATCAATATTAAATACAGCCATTATTCTGCTCCATCACTTAACTTTCTAATCTTTTTCCAAATTTCTGGTAAGCGGTCAAACATGCCTGATGCCCTCAACCATTGGCGGTGTGGCACGGCTGGGAAACCTGAAACCATACCTGCTTGTTTGGTATCGCCAATGACACCTGCTTTTGCACCAACAATGGTACCATCAATCAATTTAAGATGACCTGCCACACCCGATTGCGCACCCATCTGGCAACCATTGCCAATCACAGTTGAACCTGCAATGCCTGCCTGCCCTGCAATCACTGATTTATAGCCAATCTCAACATTGTGCGCCACTTGAATCAAATTATCCAACTTCGCCCCTGCTTTGATGACGGTATCACCAATCGCACCACGGTCGATACAAGTATTTGCGCCCACTTCAACATCATCTTCAATCACAACACGCCCGACTTGTGGGATTTTTAAGAACTCATCACCTGTCCAGGCAAAGCCAAAACCATCCGAGCCAATCACCGCACCCGATTGAATAATCACCCTATCACCAAGCTGCGTGTCTTTAGCAAGGGTGACACGCGGGTGAATCAAACAACCTTCACCAATCCTTACACCTTCTTCCAACACACAGCCTGCACCAATGATGGAATCTTTGCCGATGACGACATTTGCAGCAATACTGACATTTGCATCAACTTGCACGTTATCCGCAACACTTGCTGAGTCATTAATAGCGGCAGATGCATGAATTTTACCCGTCGATTGAGGCGCAGGATGAAAGTGACGTTGTAATTGCGTAAACGCGACATAAGGGTCTTTAACCGCAATCACAGCCGCATCAAGCCCCTGGGGAATATCCGCTTTATGCGAAAGCAATACCACACCAGCTTGGGTGGTTTGCAAGTCTGCTTTGTATTTCATATTGGAAAGAAATGAAACATGGGATGCTGTTGCATTCGCCAATGTTTCTACACCTTGAATATCATGGGGCACATCACCAACAATGAGCTTGCCTGAAACAAGCTCAGCAACTTCTTCAAGACTAAGCGTTGATGACATGGTCTGTGTATGAACCTTTTATTTTTTATCCATGATTTTTGTAATATCAGTCGTAATGTCCAAGCCTGGGCCAGTATACATCACTGTTGATTTTGGTAAAATAAGGTCAAACTTTTTCTCTTTGCCATAAGCGCGAACCGCATCATAGAATTTTGAAATCATACGTGAATCAAGCTTACGCTTCTCGCCTTTAAGTTCATCGGATGCATCTTGCAGTTTACGGTCAAACTTCTTCTTCAACTCACCAAGTTCTTGCTGTTTTGTATTTTGCGTTTCAGTGGACATGGTCATGGATTGCAATTGCAGTTCTTTGTCCAAATCTGTCAAACGTTTACGCAACGATTCCAATTCTTTTTTCTTTTTGTTCTGTAATGCCTCAAGGCGCTTGATTCCTGCCGCATAAGCCTTGGTGTTTTCCATAGCTGTTTTGATATCCACGGTTGCAACTTTTATATCTGCTGCCGAAGCCTGTGCTGCAAACAATAATCCAACAGCTAAAATCATCCATAATTTTTTCATGTAAAACACCTTAGTTCCCTTTTCTTTTTAGCACTTTTAAAAACTTTGCCCTAAACCCAGTTCGAATTTTCTCACTTTATCATAGGTTTGTCTATTGATAGGAAAGCCCCATGATAATGTTAATGGTCCAACAGGAGAGGCCCATTCAATACCAAATCCATAAGAAGCTCTCAGTTTTGAAATATCAAACTGTTCTGAAACCACACCTGAATCACCCCAAACTGTTCCTGTATCAACAAAAAATGTACCTCGAAAGCCTGTATTATCCATGTATGGTAGAGGAAAAATAAGGTCGGCAGAAGATGTTAGTTTATTTTCACCACCTAAAATATCTAACGTTGACGGGTCCACCAGCGAGATACTAAATGTATCATACCCTCGCACGGTACCTACACCCCCCAAGGAGTAACGACGATAAATGGGTACATCAACACCACCATAACCTCGTATTGCTCCTAACGTTACAACACCTCTAAAAGTCCAGTCCTCAGATAAAGCAATATAATTTTTGCTAGATGTGACAACCTCATAAAACTTTCGGTCACCTGTTAACCCAGCATAACCCAAAGACACACTTTGAACCCCGCCCTCAGAAGGATATAATGTTCTATTTCTTGTATCATAAGATAATGACTGCTTCAACTCACCCATAGTAAATGTACCTTCTTGTGAACGAATAGCCAATACCGATGTTGCGGGCACACCCGAGAGCGTTGTGGTAGCGACACTATAATTTATTGAATAACGAATATATTCACTTAACTCAAAACCCATACCCAAAGAACCACCCTTTGAGTTTTGCGTATACAACGCAAATGACTTAGGGTCTGTTTGGTTCTGAAATAAACTTATAGAGCCACTCACACCATCTTTAAAAAGGTAGGGGTCTGTTATATTAATTGAGTAGTTGTTCACACTACCGCCTACATCACCTGTAAAACTAGTACGGTATCCTCCACCAAACAAGTTTTCTTCAGATACGGAGCCCCGAAAGCCAACACCATAAACTTGAGAGTACGAAATGCCTGCTGAAAATTTACCGCTTTTCCCTTCTTCAACATCAACATCAAGGTTAATTTTTTTAGGATCAGCCGTTGCTTGTTTTGCAACCGATACATTCTTCATATAACTTAAGCGTCGTAATCGCTCTTGACTACGACGAACCGCACTTGCTTTATAACGTTCACCTTCATGTTGTCTAAACTCTCTTCGAATTACATGATCTTGAGTTTTGTCATGCCCTGAAAACTGGATACGATCCACATATACTTCGCGTCCCTTTTCAATATCAAATATAATTTCCACCGTATGATCTTCAATGTTCCGGTGAAAAGAAGGCGTAACATTTGCAAAAGCAAACCCCTCATCTCCCACAGTTTCTGTAAGTTGAACCAATGTTTTTTGCATTTTAGAAAGTGCATATAACTCGCCAACTTTAAGCTCAACTTTTTGCTCTAACTTTTCTTTAGATGGTACCAAATCACCCTGCAACACAATACCCGTTACAGTGTATACTTTACCTTCAGAAAGACTCATACCAAGGTAAAAATCATCCATATTTGGTGTTAACATCAATCGTGTGGATTCAACCTTAATATCTAGATAACCATGCTCCAAATAATACTGCTGAACAAGTTGCGCATCTGCTGCAAAACGATCACGATTAAATACATCTTTATCTGTAAACCAACTGCCCAAACTGGATGCGCTTGTTGCCAAAAGACTGATGAGTTTATTCGAACTAAAACTATCATTACCTACAAACTGAATCTCTTTTACATGGGTTATAACACCTTCTGTTATCTTAACCGTAACATCAACGCGACCATCGTCACGCTGTTTGGTTTGAATGTTAACTTTAGCCTGATAAAAACCCTTCTTCAAATAAGAGCGCCGAATACTATTGATATCTTCTTGTTCGATTCTAGGACCAATCACACGTCCAGCTTTCATTTTTAAAAGAGGGCGTATCTTCTTTTCAGTCAACTTATCATTACCTTCAATTTTAACACTTGCAATCAAAGGGTTTTCAGCAACAACAAAAATAAGGTTAATGCCTCCATCTACAGGCTCACCTTCCACATGAATATCGGAAAAGAAGCCTGCTGCAAAGAGGTGTCTAACCTCTCTACTCAAAACACGTCGGTTAAACCTATCCCCTACATGAATTCGGATTTTCTTAAGCACGGCCGCAGTTTCAATATAACGATTACCTTCAACAGAAATTTCAGCAACACGCGGTGAGACCTCCGAGGCTATTAAAGAAGAACAAAAAAGAAAACTAAAGCAAACAACAAGGAAAATTCGTGTCATAACCAACCTAAAATAAACGCATAATATCATTGTAAAAAGCAAACACCATCAATGACAAAATAAGCATCATACCCACCATTTGGAAGCGCATTTGCATGTCAACGGATAAAGGTTTGCCTCGCAACTGTTCCAAAGCGAGGAACATCAACATACCTCCATCCAAAACAGGAACAGGCAATAAATTAAGTATCGCCAAATTAACGGAAAAGAACGCCAAGAACATCACAAAATAAACCAAACCATGGCTCGCCGTACTTCCTGCCATTTGCGCAATGGCAATCGGCCCACCCAAATTGTCTGCTGAAATTGATGAGGTAAGCATACGTTTGAACATGTCCAAGGTCATCACAGACACTTCCCATGTTCTAGAAAAACCATATATCGCACTTTCAACGATACCTTTACGATGCAGCACTTTGTCTTCCCAAGGTTCTGCGCGCAGCCGAACACCAATCAAACCACGCCCAGCTTCATTCGATTTTGGTGTGATTTGCAGCTGGAGTTGTGAGCCACCCCTCTGTACTTGAAAGCTTATCGCTTTACCAGCATGAGCCCCTACATATTCTATCAAGGTATATATGTTTTTAATCGCAGTTCCATCAATTGCCACCACTTGGTCGCCAGCTTGCAGCAAACCTTTATCTGCAGGTGAATCAGGCACGACACTATCAATCAATACATCCATACCCAGAGCAACACCAAGCAAGGAATCTGCAACATCAAGCAAAAACACATCTTTTTCAGGTTCAGCAAGCTTGAACGAAATCTGAACGCCTTGTCCATCACGGTTAATGTCTAAAACAGTTGTTTGCCCGACACTTAACTTTAAATATTCCTCAAACATTTGCCATGAATCAACATCTTTACCATTCAAAGCAACAATATGGTCATAAGGCAATATACCCTTCTGCTCCGCAACCGATTGCGGTGCAACTGTGCCAACCGTAGAAGGCATCACCTCATGCCCCATCAAACCTGCAAGCATAAATGAAAAAATTGCAAATATAAAATTGAATGCAGGGCCTGCAAACGCAACCGCCGCACGTTTCCAAACAGGTTGCCTATTAAATGCGCGTTTTTTGTCTTCTTCCGACAATACCACGCTATCTTCATCGCCCTCAACTTGTTCGTAAGGGTTTTCACCAAGCATTTTCACAAAACCACCCAAGGGAATGGCTGCAATCACATATTCAACCTCACCATCTTTACCCTGCCATGAAAGCAGTGTTGGGCCAAACCCAATGGAAAATTTCTCAACTTTAAAGCCAAGTTTTCTGGCAACAATAAAGTGACCGTACTCATGAAAACCAATGAGTATCACAATCGCCGCAATAAAATATAATGTGGTTTGAATGGTTTCCATCATGTGATGATTATATCCTCAGTTGTGCGGCGGGTTTGCGCATCCAAATGCCAAACCTCTTCCAACGTTGCCACATGCTGGTTGCTCGTTTTATCCAGAACCTTAGCAACTGTGTCCACAATATCCATAAAACCTATTTTGCCATCTTGAAAGGCTTGGTTCGCCACTTCATTCGCCGCGTTCAAAGCAATTGCCAAACTGTCTTCACCTGCCAGCACATCCTTAACCAAAGCCATGGCAGGAAAACGCTTTTCATCAATGGCTTGAAACTCTAAAGGCTGTGCTTGTGCTAACTCCAACCAAGGAATGCCACTTTCCAAGCGCGGTTCTGCTTGCATGGCATAAACAATGGGTGAACGCATATCTGGCATGGCAAGTTGTGCTAATACTGAGCCATCACGATACTCCACCATAGCATGAACAATACTTTGCGGATGAATAATGGCGGATAATTCATCTGCCTTAGCATCAAATAACCATTTGGCTTCAATCAATTCCAAAGCTTTATTCATCATGGTTGCCGAATCAATGCTGATTTTTGCCCCCATACTCCAATTCGGATGTGCCACAGCTTCTGCAACAGTAATATTCTTTAAACTTTCAGGGTCTCGGTTGCGAAAAGGCCCCCCCGATGCTGTTAATATAATGCGGGTTACAGAGCCTCTGTCATGCCCAACCAAGGCTTGATGCACGGCAGCGTGTTCTGAATCCACAGGTACAACTTCTGCACCACTTTCCTTGGCTGCTTGCATGAAAATACGCCCTGCGGTGACCAAACACTCTTTGTTGGCAAGCCCCACACGTTTGCCCGCACGGACTGCTGCCAGAGTTGCTGGTAAACCCGCAGACCCGACCATAGCAGCCATCACCATATCCACTTCATCTGCAGCCGATACCGCTTCCGCTGCATCCATACCATATTCAAGGCGAGTATGCGCAGGCAATCTTCCTTTCAAGCTTTGATACGCGGTTTCATCCGTCATCACCACAACTTGTGGCTGCACTTTTTCTGCCAATTCAAGCATCAAGTCAGCATTGCGATGTGCCACCAAAGCATAGGCTTGAAATTGTTCAGGGTGACGCAACATGACATCAATGGTGCTTGTGCCAATGGAGCCCGTTGCACCTAAAATCGTTAATTGCATGGGTGTACTCATGCTAAGGTTAACCACAACATCGCAACGACTGGAACGGACGGAAGAAGAGCATCGATTCTATCCAGAATGCCACCATGACCTGGCAACATTTTACCACTATCTTTCACGCCAACCGCTCGTTTGAGGGCAGATTCACCCAAATCCCCAGCCACAGATACCAATACCAAAACCACAGCCAGAACCACAGCTTTTGTCATATCCATACCTAACATTTGCACCCAGAATATGGCTGCTACCGGCGTAGCTAAAAGCAAACCGCCAACAAAACCTTCCACGCTTTTACCCGGACTAATCGATGGACATAATTTGGTTTTGCCCAAGGCTTTACCAACAAAATAAGCACCCGTATCGGCAATCCAAACACCTAAAATAGCACCTGATAAAAATATCACCCCGAGTTCCATCTGGTGAATCGTAATCAATGTATAACAAAACAGTATAATCAACAGTGTCATCCACTGTGCATAAGCAAATCGGGCAAAGGTTTCCGCACTACTGTTATGTCGCATCACCACCACATAAATGACCATCCAAAACACGATAGGCACAAGCAAAGGAAAAAGCACAGGAATCGTTTCAGGGCTCCATAACCAAAACACACTTGGGATAGCCAGTGTTACAATATATAATAAAGCGGAAGGCAATTTAACCATGGCAAACAATTCAACCACAGCGAGCAAGCCAATAACAATTGTTATCAAACCAAACAACTGGTCACCCGTATAAAACATCCAATACACTGCGCCCAAGACAAGCACAGCACCTGTTATGATTCGTTTGGTTAATTCATTCATTGGTAACACCTTGGATTTGCTCACTTGTTTTACCAAACCTGCGTTCTCGGCTCGCAAAGTCTGCAAGCGCTTCTTTCAAGTCATTCTCAGTGTAGGCTGGCCAGTTGGTATCTGAAAAATAAAGCTCGGCATAAGCTGCGTCCCACAAATGAAAATTGGAAATCCGCTTTTCGCCACCTGTGCGGATAAGCAAATCGACTGGTAAAACATCTTTACGCCCTAGGAAAACGTAAAAGGATTCATCTGTAAGGTTAGCCAAAGCCTTTTGTTTTTCTTCTTCATTGCTGAATGTGGTGCAGAATGTTTTGATGCCTTCAACAATCTCTTGATGACCGCCATAGTTCAAACACAAAATAACATCAACCGATGTATTGCCCTGTGTTGCTTTAACTGCACGTTGCAAAGCTTTACGCGCTAACCATGGCAGCTTTGATGTATCGCCAAGGGTTAAAAGTCTAGCCCCTTCCTCCATCATCTTTGGTACTTCAAGCGGCAACATGGTTGCCATCAGTGTCATCAACCCTGCAACTTCAAGCTTGGGACGCTTCCAGTTTTCTGTGGAAAACGCATAAAGGGAAACTTGCTTGATGCCAGCATCCCTTGCCCAGCGAATGACATCCCTTAAACGTTTTGCACCTTGCTTATGCCCTTCAAGGCGAGAAAGCCCCTGAGCTTTTGCCCAACGCCCATTCCCATCCATAATAATGGCAACATGCTGAGGCACACGTTGATTAATCTGGTCTTCAGAGGAAGACATTAAACAGTTAAAATGTCCTGTTCTTTTTTCTCAATCACGGCATCAACTTCCGAGATAAATTTGTCTGTTATTTTTTGGATTTCATCTTGCAACCGTTTTGCCTCATCTTCAGGCAGCGCATCATCTTTGATTTGTTTTTTAACATCATCATTGGCATCGCGTCTAAGGTTACGAATGGATACCTTGGATTTTTCACTCATGCCTTTGGCTTGTTTCACAAACTCTTTGCGGCGGTCCTCTGTTAATTCTGGCAAAATGATGCGAATCACTTCACCATCACTAGAGGGGGTCACACCTATATCTGAAGACATAATTGCTTTCTCAATGTCTTCCAAAGCAGATTTTTCCCATGGAGAAATCATTAACATTCTTGGCTCAGGTACAGAAATACTACCTACTTGGCTCACAGGAACATCCGACCCATAATAAGGCACGCGCACTTGGTCCAAAAGCGCTGCATTGGCGCGACCCGTACGAATGGTTGCAAGCTCATGACGCAGTGCTTCAATCGTTTTGTTCATTTTAACTTCAAGGTCTTTAAACATTTCAATTCTCCTGAACAATTGTGCCAACATTTTCGCCTTTAACAGCACGAAGCATTTGCCCCGATGTGGTCACATCAAACACAACAATAGGCATATCATTGTCACGACACAAGGACATGGCAGTCGCATCCATCACGCCCAACTGTTTGGTCAAAGCTTCTGTAAATGTTAAGGTATCATAACGTGTGGCAGATGGGTCTTTCACAGGGTCTGCAGAATACACACCGTCAACTTTCGTGCCTTTAAGCACCACATCTGCACCAATTTCCATGGCACGCAAACTTGCTGCTGTATCGGTTGTAAAATAGGGGTTTCCCGTGCCTGCGGCAAAAATAAGAATACGACCTTTTTCAAGGTGGCGCACTGCGCGTCGGCGAATATAAGGCTCTGCCACTTCTTTGATATGAAGCGCAGAAATCACACGCGCATGACCGCCTTGCCGCTCCAAGGCATCTTGAAGCCCAATAGCATTCATCACTGTTGCCATCATACCCATATAATCAGCGCTGGCTCTGTCCATACCCGAAGCTGTGCCCATGTTGCCACGGAAAATATTGCCGCCACCAATCACAATAGCCAGGTCAACACCGCTGGCGCGAACATCTAGAAGCTCGCTTGCCAGACGGTTAATCGTTTCAGGGTCAATCCCATACCCCGTGTCACCCATCAGCACTTCACCTGATAACTTCAATAAAACCCGCTTGTAAAAGCAGCCTTGTGTTGCTGAAGTCTCACGGTTGTCTGATGTCATAACTACCTCGATTTAATAATGTGCCAAAAAAGAAAAGGGGTTAAATTAACCAGCCATTTGCGCAGCTACTTCAGCTGCAAAATCTTCTTCTTTTTTCTCAATGCCTTCGCCCAATGCAAAACGGGCTACTGCCACAATTTTTGCGTTAGCTTGAACATCAGAAACAGCTTTAGCAACAGTCTTATCACTATCCATGACAAACTCTTGGTCTAACAAGCAGTTTTCAGAGAAGAATTTATTCATTTGACCCGTTACGATTTTCTCAACAATCGCTTCTGGTTTACCACTGGCTAGTGCGCGTTCCGTTAACACTTTACGCTCACGCTCAGCAATATCTGCAGTCACTTCATCGCGGGATACAAACTGTGGATTAACAGCCGCAACATGCATAGCAACGTTGCGTGCAATCGTTGCCAAGGCATCTTCTGAATCACCATCAACAGCGACCAATACACCAATTTTACCTGCGCCATGAATATATGTTGCCACAGTACCACTTGCTTCTAAAACTTGGAAACGGCGAATACTCATATTCTCACCAATCGTTGCAATCAATTGAGACAATGCTTGCTCTACAGTCAAGTCGCCTTCAAATGACATGCTCAATAATGCTTCTACACTTTCAGGACGGTGTTCAAGAATAAATCCTGCAAGTTTATCTGCAAACGCGACAAACTGGTCATTCTTGCTCACAAAATCCGTTTCAGCATTCACTTCCAAGACAACGGCAGTGCTACCGGTTGTTTTTGTGACAACAATGCCTTCTGCAGCAATACGCCCTGCTTTTTTCTCAGCAGCGCCCAAGCCTTTTTTACGCAAGTAGTCCACGCCTGCATCAAAATCGCCACCAACCTCAGTTAGGGCTTTTTTGCAGTCCATCATGCCTGCGCCTGTTGCTTCGCGAAGTTTTTTTACATCAGCAGCTGTAATTGCCATTTTCTTTCTCCATCTTGTGGGTCACCATGACCCTATTCATTATATCTATTAAAGTTGTGCGCGTAGGGCTGACTTATTCAGCCGCTTTTTCTGTGATAGCTTCTTCTTTAGCTTCTTCAACTGGCGCATCTTTTTCTTCTTCCACGGGTGCTTCTTCAGCCGCAACTTCTTCAGTCGCTTCAGCTTGGTTCACCATAGCTTCAACAATATCATCGCCATCTTCAGCGTTTTCCAATTGGAATGTTTCAGCGCCTTCAAGAATCGCATCTGCCATTTTGCTGCAGAATAAACGCACAGCACGAATCGCATCATCATTACCCGGCACAACATAATCAATGTCTGTTGGGTTACAGTTTGAATCCACAATCGCAACCACTGGGATACCCAGTTTCTGCGCTTCTTTCACTGCCAATTCTTCTTTCATCACATCCACAACAAACAAGCAGTCTGGCAAATGTGTCATCTCTTGAACACCACCCAAAGTACGCTCAAGTTTGTCCAAGTCATTTTGGAGTTTTAGTGCTTCTTTTTTAGTAATTAAGTCAAAGATACCTTCTTCTTTTTTGCGTTGAAGGTCTTTCATTTTGCGAACAGATTGTTGCACAGTTTGGAAGTTGGTTAACATGCCGCCCAACCAACGGTGGTTCACATAATACTGACCAGCGCGTACTGCTTCTTCTTTCACTGCATCTGTTGCTTGGCGTTTTGTGCCAACGAACAAAACACGTCCGCCTGCTGCCGCAAGTTCGCGCATGAAATCATAAGATTCATTCGCCATACGCAATGTTTTTTGTAAATCAATGATATGGATGCCATTACGCGATCCAAAGATATATGGTGCCATTTTAGGGTTCCAGCGACGTGTCTGGTGACCAAAGTGCACCCCTGCTTCAAGCAGTTGTTTCATAGTAAATTGAGCCATTTTATGGTACTCCGATTGTTATTATTTCCTCCACACTTCCAATCCCCATTTCTCTAGGGCACAACGGAAGAAGTGTGTGCGAATTGGTTGCGCTTTCTACGCATCCGCATCACTTTGTCAACAATCAAACCACATGCACAATATATTCAAACACTTAGACTAAAAAACAAACCTAACCCTGTAAAATAGCATACTACCCCCGTTTTTCTTTCTACATTAATACAATGATAGACCCGACCCCTTATTCCCTTCGTTTTCCCCACTCTCTTACTTTCTGCAAAGGTCACTTTCGCCTGTCCCTTGAGACATATACTGTTACCTTATGTTTGTTAAGATTAAAGCTAATATTTCTAGCATCAATAGATATGAGCTGATCGGAACAAAAAAAACCTTCAAGTGGAGGGTAACGAAATACTAGTTGCATCCAAATACCTTTACTACCATCAATGTAGGTGCTTTGACCAGTAAGAATAACCTTTTCTTTTACCTCTATCTCCCCTTGTTTTATAATAAGACTTATATCACCCCCCATTACTAAGTCTGCATCAGATAACCTGTCTATTTTTATTGGTGGATCTATTATGAAACCAATCTCTCTTGCCTCGAAACCATTACAAGGAATATCAAAGTCTACGTGAAAGCTATTCTCACTCAATAAAACAGGCTTTATTTTTGCATCAAATGGTATTCCCCAAATAGCACCCCTCATTGAAAAAATCAGAAAACATACAAAGAGTAGAAAAGCAATACCAAGTGTTGATAACAAATATTTTAGAATGGTTACTGCTCTATCATTAGGCTGGGGGTTAGACATCTAAGCCAAGAGCAGAAGGGGTCAAGTCTATCATTATATCACTCATTGTTGCCCTCACAATTCTTCCAACAGTAGTAAAGAGCAATAAGAGTTCGGGATCAGCATACTTTTTAACATCACCTCATATTCCTGCTCTCTTGTTCATCATACATGCAAACATGACACAACACCTTCACAAAAACAAATAACCTAAACCTTCCTCAGTTCACCTGTCTTGGTTAAGCTTTGCCCATGCCAAATAACCTCGACCAACAACCCATTATCATTTTCCTGCATGGCTGGGGGCAATCCACACAAATTTGGCATCAACAGCTCAAATACTTTTCACCCCTAACCCGCACTTATGCCATCAATTTACCGGGACATGGTGGCGCACCAGATATGCCACAAGAGGAATGGACACAGCATATCACCGATGAAATCAATCACCTTAGTCAAGGCAAGCCTATTTTATTGATTGGCTGGTCGTTGGGCGGACAAATTGCCTTGAAGGTTCAGCAACACATTCACAACCTTGCAGGCTTGGTTTTGCTGTCTACAACCCCCTGCTTTCGCCAACAAGAAGATTGGTCGCATGGATGCAGCGATGAAGTCTGGCAAGGGTTTAGCCAAGCAGCACAAACGCAAAACCCTAAACTCATGCAACGCTTTTTTCAGATGATGTTGCATGGCGATAAACTTACGCGCAAAGCCATGCAAACCATTGCCAAAGAAGCCATCAACAAACAACAACCACCAACACAACAGGCTTTACAGGCAGGTCTAAGTCTACTTTCAAGCTTGGATTTACGAGAAAACCTTGTCCAAATCACCGTGCCAAGTCTTGTTGTTCATGGGCTGCAAGATGTGATTGTGCCTGTCCAAGCTGGTGAATATTTGGCAGCTCACATAGCGAAAGCAGAGCTACACACTTTTGAAGACTGTGGACATGCGCCATTTCTCTCCCATCATGTCGCTTTTAATCAATTATTGGAGTCATGGTGGAAAAACTTATCAATGTAAACAAGGTGCGCCATTCATTTTCAGGCGCAACATCCAGTTATGATGACCATGCTGAATTACAACGTGAAATTGGTCGCAGGCTTTTGGCTCACCTTGAATTTACCAAAATTAAACCTGCAAACATTCTTGATATTGGCTGCGGCACAGGTTTTTTCACCCGCCTTTTGGCTGATAAATACAAGAAGGCGCACATTTATGCCACTGACCTTGCCGCAAACATGGTTTGTCACACCCGCGAACAGCACCCCAAACGTCTGCCTTGGCAACGTAAATATCATCATACCATCAGTGATGCAGTAGCCCTACCCTATCAAGACGCATCCTTTGATTTGGTGACCTCCAATTTGGCTATGCAATGGGTGCCCGAAGCCCAAGCCATGATGAAAGAAATGCGCCGCGTGCTTAAACCCGGTGGGCTTATGTTATTTTCCACCTTTGGACGCAGAACATTGATTGAGCTCAAAGAAACACTGGCACATGTGAATCCAAAACATACAAGTTCAGTGCTGCCCTTCGCTGATGTGATGAGCTTGGGCAACAGCCTTGGTGAATGCGCTGTGGAAGACCATGTTACCGACTCCGACTTATTCACACTCACCTATCCCAATACGCTTGCTTTGGTGCGCGAACTTAAAGGTTTGGGTGCATCAGCCAACGCCATTCAAGGTCGAAGTGGTGGTTTGTATGGCAGAGCATTGTTGCGCGACATTGAAACGTATTACACAGAACATTTTCAACATGAGGATGGGCGTGTTCATGCCACCTTTGAAGCCTTGTATGCGCAAGCTTGGTTTAAAGAATACAGTTATGCAGATAGAGAAGGTGTTATCCCTATTGAACTGATTTAAGCATTTGTAGTCTGTTAAAGGTCTGCTAAACTTAGGGAAGCATGTGCAAGACAAGAGGAGTTTTTGATATGACAGATCGTTTTAAAGCTAACTTACGTATTTTTGCGTTTATTTTACTTCTGTCTCCACTCAATGCTTATGCGACCCCTACATTGGTAGATAGCATTGCTGCCTCGCAACTTCCTGGTGTTAAAGTTAAATCAATATCTTCACTGTACGCAGGCAAAGGTACACTTTGGATAACCGACAACAGTAATCAAGTGTTTCAATGGAAGCTTGGCACCACACCAGAACCTGTTATTTCCAGCACAGGTAAACAAAAATTCTCCAGCGTTTTACCCATCAGCAACAACCGTGCTATTGTAACAAGCTTGACCAATCACCAATTCCTTATCGGCACTGATGGTGATTGGAAGTCATTTGCTGAGGAAGGCGATGAAGAAGGGCAACTGGATGAGCCGATTGCAGCAGCTTGGTCACCTGACGGTATTATTTACATTGCTGAAGCAGGCAACCAACGTATCTCAGCATTTACTGATACTGGTCTTTTCCTTTTTACCTTTGGTAATCATGCTTACGGTGATGATGAAGATGATAATTTAACTGGCATTCTTGATATTTCTATTGACCAACTTGGGCGTGTATATGTATTGGATGATTACAAGTCTGGGCGCGTCACCATTTATTCTGCCTTAGGCGAATTGGATACCATCATAGGTAAGGATGAGATGGAGGCGCTAACTGAAGCAAAATCTTTAAAATTTATTGCCATGACTGTTCGCCCTGATGGCATTCTTTTGCTTGCTGAGAAAAAAAGCGGGCATATTTATGAATTTGACTGGGAAAACATGGAGATTATCTCAACTTTCGCCACGGTGGGTAAAAGCAGGGGGCAGTTGCAAAGTGCAGGAAGCCTGGCTTTAGACTCAGATGGAAGGCTTTATGTTGCCGACAGTGGCAATGATAAGATTGAAGTCTTTCAGTTGGACTGGAAAAAAACACCTTGGTTAAATGTGAACGGTAACAAGCTTAGCATTCGTGAATCTTCAGTGTTAAAAACAGGCTGTAGTGTTTCTTATATTTTTGATGCATCCACGATGCTTTGCATCAATGAAAAAGATGACAGCGTAAGTCTGCGTGCATTTGATGGTACGCTCAAACAGACCTTAGACAGTAAATTCAATGACCCTGTTCGTGCTGTGTTTGATAAAAAAGAAATTTTTGTCTTAGACAGAGCTAGTGTGCATGTGTTTGACCGTCAAGGTGCATTCAAATTTACGTTTGGTGCTAAAGGTCGCCGTGATGGCGAACTATCCAAATCACTTGGCATAACCTTATCCTCAAATTCTGTATATATCGCTGACACAGGCAACAGCCGCGTTCAAGTATTTAGCCGCAATGGGCTGTTCCAAAAAGCCTTCGGTGGAAAAGCAAATGGCGAAGTGTTGGATGAGCCTTCCGCCATTGCCGTGGATAAACGTGGCAATGTTTATGTGGCGGACATGGAACTCAATCAAGTTTTTGTGTTTAACGCCCAAGGTAAACTTAAAAAACAATGGGGTGAAAAAGAAAAGCACCCTCTCGCCTTCACCAAGCTCCATGATGTGATGGTAGATAAGTTTAACACCGTCTATGTTATTGCATCATTGGATAATAATCCTACAAGCGTTTTCATGTATCAAGCTGGCGAATTCATTTATCGTTTTTCTCCCCTTCATCACAAAATTGAACCTGCAGTGGATGCGCAGTGGGCAGCCCCATCATTCACACAAGCCAATAGTTTAGCTGCATTACAAGACGCTGCTAAACAAGCTTTGAATGCCACCTCAACAATCAACATAGACTCAGGCAACAAACTCTTCGAAGAAAGCGAAACATTTGATGATGACAGCGAGTGGTTGTTTAACACCATCGCTGACAATCCTGATGCTTTTGCCATGCTTGATACGGAAGGTTATGCACGCTACACGTTTAACATTTTGCAGGCACCCCAGCAGGTCAAGCAGCTTGAAGTGGGTGGCGATGTAAACAATCTCAATATGACTTGGTCTTCGCCAAACAATACATTCTCTGGTTATTATCGTCTGTATAGTCGCACTGACATCTCATCACCATTTACACTAAGCGAAGAAACATTAAACACGGGCATCACGAAACCGCGAAGTGACAAGCAGCCTATTGAATACCGCATTTCCGCAGTCAGCCCCTTCGATAAAGAAAGTCCACTTTCTTCAACCTTTCAAGATGACTTTTGGATAGGTTACAATCACTACTTGAACAAACAATTTGACCTCGCATTCTCATCGTTTGAACTGGCAACGCAAAACAACCCTAACCATGCCAGTGCGTGGTTATATTTGGGTAAAACGCAAATAGAATTGGAAGAATACGATGATGCTGTTTTAACCTTCAAACAACTGACATCTTTTGATGCCTACAAACAAGAAGGTTTGCATTTGCAAGCTGGTGCCTTGATGCAAAAACAAGCTTGGTTGGATGTGAAATCTTTGGTTGATGATACCGAAACCCAAGGTGTAGTCGATGCGACATTATATAGCTTTGCAGCTGATGCACTGATTCACATGGATGATATTCCTAGTGCTATTTATTATCTTGATCAGGCCGTACAAAAAGAACCAACCTCTGCTCTTTGGCATCTCAAACTTGCCGACGCGAATTTTGAGTTGGGTGCAGATGACAATGCAAAACAAGAGCTTATTAAAGCCAGTCAGCTCGCCAACCAAGATGTTCAAGCTTGGCTTGAAGTTGCACGTACCTATAAAAAACACGCATTGGCAGCACAGGCGATTACTAGCTACAACAGTGCTTTATTGGTTGAGCCTGAAAATGAAAAAGCGCTATCTGAATTGGCAGTTCTACACCTCGAACAAGGCAACCTTGACCAAGCCAAATCTTTAGCTACCAAAATGGCAGGTATTCCTGCGCTTAAAGGCACATCCTATTATATTCTTGGACGTGTTGCTTTAGCTGAAGACAAAGCACCTCAAGCGCTTGCCATGCTTGCTAAAGCTGGTCAAACCGACCCTGATAATGCCAATATTTGGTTGTCTATGGCGGATGCCTATGTCAAAATCAACAAACCCAGTCGTGAACAAGAGTATTTGAAAAAGGCTGCTGCTTTGGATGAGAAAAACTTTGATGTTCACATGCGTTTGGCAGCATCGTGCGCAGCCAAAGATGACTTTCCATGTATGCTAACTCACTATGAATATGCTGCCAACATCGACACACGTAATATTGAGGCGAAAATTGGGTATGCCAAAGCATTGATGATGTCAGGTAAAATGAATGATGCTGACCGCATTGCCAACCAAGCTCTTAAACTTAATCAAAAATCAATACCTGCGCATATTATTCTTGCTGAAGTTCAAAATGCGCGTGGTTTGATTCGTGATAGTATATCAACCCTGAAAAAAGCAATGCTAATTGATGACACCAATATAGATGTTCACCTCAATCTCGCCAAGGCGTATATCGGTAATCATATGTATGATGAAGCCATTACTGTCACCGAAAAAGCATCACTTCTGGATGTACGTAATGCTGCGCCCTTGGTGTTGACAGGCAGCATTTATTTGGCGCGCCAGTCCTTTGACAAGGCCATTAAGTCTTTAGAAAAAGCAGTGGCACTTGCTCCCGACAATGCCAAATATCGCCAACAGCTTAACCTCGCCTATTTGCAGAAAAAGCGGTCTGTGGATGCTGGAGGAAACCTGCTTGGCCCTAAACTTAAACAGGTTGATTACAACCGTGTATTCTCCGCAGCATACAAACAATATACCGATGTACCTGTGGGTAAACTTGTTATTAAAAATGAGGCGGGAATCGATTATTCCAATGTAAAAATATCTTTATTGGTCAAGGCTTATATGGATTTCCCAACTACAGTTGTCATTGAACGCATTGCTGCAGGTGCTGAAATCGAAGTGCCGCTGCTGGCAGCATTCAACAACCGTATTTTAGATATTGATGAAGACACCGGTGTTCAAACCGAGGTGCGTGCAGAATATTATATGGCAGGCAAACCTCACGTGGAAACTGTCAATGCGCCACTCACCATTTACGGTAAAAATGCCATTGTCTGGGACAACTTGGATATGGTTGGTTCATTCGCTACACCCAAGGATGATACACTTGCCGTATTCACCCGCCAACTTGTCAATGCCTATCAACCACAAAAGGGTGCAGTAAACACGCGTGTTGCAAAAGCTATGACCGTCTTTAATGGTTTATCCGCTTATGGCATCAAATACCTTCTTGACCCGAACACACCTTACGACCAGCTGGGTGCTGACCAATTGGACACCGTGCAGTTTCCAAGAGAAACACTACGTCAACGCAGTGGTGATTGTGATGACTTATCCATCTTGTATGCATCTGCACTTGCCAATCTTGGCATTGAAACAGCCATCTTGGATGTGCCACAGCATCTACTCATGATGTTCAATACTGGTGTTCCAGAAGAACATAAAGATTTAATCAGCTCCAATGATGAGGCTTTAGCCATCATTGATGGCACAGTTTGGGTGCCCGTAGAAGCCACGTTGATTGCAGCAAGCTTTACAGAAGCTTGGGCAGAAGGTGCGCGAAAATACCATCAGTATGGCAAAGAAGCGAAAATGAAAATCATGCCGCTGGCACAGGCTTGGCAAACATATCCTCCCGTGACTTTACCACCTGCAGATTTTACGGTGACCATACCGAATAAAGAAACATTGGGTCAAAAAATCGAAAAGGAATGGGAAATATTATCGGTTAAGGCTTTGGAACGCCAAGTTCGACCATACCGCATGATGCTTGCCTTAGACCCAAGCAACACACAAGCAAAAATGCAAATTGCTATCGTTTATGCTCAAAGTGGTTTATATGACAGAGCAAGCGGTGAACTTGAAAATATTTTAACGCAGGATGTAGACAACCTCGCAGCTATCAATAATTTGGGTAATATTTATTACTTGCAAGAAAAGTATCAAGACGCTTTACGTATGTATCAAAAAGCATTGGTTATTGAACCCAGTGCCAATATTATGGTCAATATAGCCATGACCAACTACAAATTAGGAAACGCTATTCAAGCGAAAGCCATGTTCGATCAAGCTACCGAGGCTGATGAACAGGTGCCAACACGCTTTGAAGGTTTTGCCCTACTTTTGAAACAGTAAACTATGTGCTGCATCACAGACGTTTAAGTTTAACACAGTTGAAATATCGACCAACATAGGAGAACACCATGAAATTTTTACTCATCTTACTATTAACCTTCACCTTTGTTTCGGGACAAAGTTTTGCCGCCGAGCAAAAGAAAAAAAGCAACACCTACCAAATTGTAAAATCCGAGCGCTCTTTCTTCTCATCATTATGGAGTCGCATCAAACGGATTATTCCTCGCAAACATGTTGCACGTAATACTACAACTGCAGTGCTTGGTGTTCGTGGTGCTGAAACCACAGAAAGTGCATTGCAGCCATACTGGCAAGGTGATTTAACTCAAGACCCTGCATTTCGTAATGATGTGAAACAATTTGATGACGCCACAAAACTTTGCGAATCTAAAACCCCAGCCAAAGGCACAGAAACCTTTGAACAGCTTCTTAAAACAACCGATAGTGACATGCTCAAAGCAAACACTATGATTGCCCTTGCATCATGTTATGCAGAGCATGGTGATGAAGCCAAAGGCAAGGCTCAACTGCAAGCCTTTTTGGATAAATACCCAAAACACCCTATGCACGATGAAATCAAGTCTTGGGTATCTGCAAATCGTTAAACTTTAGGAATTTTTATGCCCGTACAAGCTGTTCAAGATGATATTGCGCAGCAAGCGCGAGCTTACCAAAACACCTTAACCAAACCCGCAGGCTCTCTCGGTAAACTCGAAGATATTGCTTGTTGGTTTGCCGCACGACAAGGCAAAGTATTGCCTGACCCCTTAAAACCACATATTACTGTTTTTGCAGCTGACCACGGCGTGTGTGATGAAGGTGTATCAGCTTTCCCTTCCGTCGTTACAGGCGAAATGGTGAAAAATTTTGCCGCAGGTGGTGCAGCGATTAATGCGCTCGCCAAGCAAGCAGGCGCAAGTTTAAGTATTGTTGATGTTGGTGTTTTGGTGGACACATCGCATATCCCAAATGTTATTCAAGCCAAAACGCAAAACGGCACCGCCAATAGTGTGCACCAGCCCGCCATGAGCAAAGATGATTGCGCTTCAGCCTTTCAAGCGGGTTGCGATGAAGTGAAGCGAGCTGTCGAACACGGTGCAAATGTTCTTGTTGCGGGTGATATGGGCATTGGCAATACCACGGCAAGCGCCGCACTGATTTGTTTATTTACCGACACAAATCCCGAACATATTGTTGGGCATGGCACAGGCATAGATGAAAAGGCTCATTTACACAAAATCCAAGTTGTGGAACAAATCATCAACCGTGTTACACAGCAAAATATTCCGCCTGAATCCTACATTGAAGAGGTGGGTGGTTTCGAAATAGCAGCCATGTCGGGTTTCTACCATGAAGCAGCAAGACAAGGTGTCCCTGTTATTATTGATGGTTTTATATCAGCTGCCGCAGCCCTCGCAGCACAAACCCTAGAGCCTGATGTGACCCAGTGGATGTTAGCCAGCCATATTTCACAAGAAAATGGGCACCTTCATGCATTAAAACACTTGGGATTAAACCCTTTCTTCGATTTTAAATTGCGCCTTGGTGAAGGCTCGGGCGCAGCCCTTTTGTTGCCCCTTTTTCAATCTGCTATCGCCCTTCATAGAGACATGGCAACATTTGAAAGTGCAGGTGTCAGTGAAGAAGCATAAACATTTAGAATGTAACGTTTTTTGACATATCCCCTGAAAAAACTTATTTTACAACCATGCAAATCATTAACGGTCAAACTCATACCTATGGCATTATTGGTGATCCCGTCACCCATTCGCTTTCGCCTTTGTTTCAAAACTATTTTTTAGAACAAGCTCATCACAATGCCGTGTACATTCCCTTTCATATTGCCCCAAATCATTTAACTCAGGCGTTGCAAGGGTTGCATGCCGCACATGTTCAAGGCTTGAATATCACCATCCCACATAAAGAAAATATTATTGCCGCTGTTCATGCTGATGCTGATGCACAAACCATTGGTGCAGTGAACACCCTCAAACGGGTCAAGGATGGGTGGGATGCAACCAATACAGACTGGCAAGGTTTTGCATCAGTGATACAAGGCTTAGAAGTTGATACGCAATCCGCGCCTGTCTTGCTCTTTGGTGCAGGGGGTACTGCCCGAGCTATTCTTCATGCTTTAAACCATCAGAACACAACTAACGTGTTTCTTTGTAACCGCAATCAAGAGCGAGCCAATACTTTGGCTCTGACGCTAAAAGAAACTTACCCCAACATGACGATTACAACCATAACTTGGACGAATGATGCTGTTGCCTCCATCATTCAAAAGTGTGGACTCCTTATCAATAGCACCAGCATCGGGTTAAACTCGGATGACACCTTCCCTTTTACTCTTAATGGTGGCGGTGTTGCCATAGATGCCGTGTATAAACCAGATGGGGAAACTATTTTTTGTACTGCTGCGGACAGCTATCAAACATGTGATGGATTGCCCATGTTAATCGCGCAAGGTATTGCATCATTTGCTTTCTGGCATCATCAAAACATACAAACAAAACGTATAAACTTGCCGAACAAGCTTATTTCTCTACAATGGGTGGAGAAGCAGTTAGGCAGACAAGCCATCAATTTGTCTGGCTGGAGGATTTAAAATCATGAAAAAAACGCGTTTGGGTGAGATTCTTCTCCGCAAAAAAACTATTGATAAAGAAAAGTTAGAAGAAGCACGAAAAAGCATGCGTATGAATGGAGAAACTTTAACCACCACCTTAGTGAAGATGGATATATTCACAGAGGATGAGCTTGTAAAATTCATCAGCCATAGCTTTGGCCGCCCTGCCATCGAACTACTACCACTCGAAATCGATAAATCATTAACCAATATTCCGATTGATATGATGCGGAAAAATCAAGCAATCCCTGTTAAACGTAAAGGAAACAGTATCACACTTGCCGTTGCCGATCCTTATGATATCAATAGCTTGGATGAACTATCCTTTATCTCAGGAGGTCAAATTGATGTTGTGATTGTTCGCGAAAGTGAACTGATGACCAAACTTGATGAGTTATCTGGTTCTGGACAGGGCCTTGAAGATGTGATGGCTGAAATGGGTGCCACGGATGTAGAAGTCGTTGAAATGGAAGACACCCAAGCTGATGGCGATTATCTAGCCAGCGCCAGTGAAGAAGCACCCGTTGTAAAGCTTGTTAACCTCATTTTATTGGATGCCATCAAACGTGGTGCATCCGATATTCATATTGAACCTTATGAAAAGGTATTACGTGTGCGATATCGTGTTGACGGTGTTTTACAAGAAATTATGCGCCCACCCATGCATATGCGTGATGCCATTGTTTCACGCTTGAAGATTCAATCGCGTTTGGATATTACCGAACGTCGTGTGCCTCAAGATGGGCGCATGAAGTTGCGTTTATCCAAGGCAAAAACAGTAGATTTTCGTGTCTCTATCTTACCTACACTTTTCGGCGAAAAAGTCGTGATGCGTCTTTTGGATCAATCTAACCTGCAAACCGACTTAACCAAACTCGGTTATGAAGAAAAAGACTTGGCTTTATTTAAACATGCTGTGAACTTACCCTATGGCATGGTGTTGGTAACAGGGCCAACGGGCTCGGGTAAAACCGTAAGTTTGTATTCAGCAGTGGCTGAAGTAAATCAGCCTGGCGTGAATATTTGTACTGCGGAAGACCCTGTCGAATTTAACTTTATGGGTATTAACCAAGTCAATGTCAACCCCGCTGTTGGCATGGATTTTCCTGCCGCACTTAAATCATTCCTACGTCAAGATCCTGATGTCATTCTCATTGGTGAAATTCGCGATTATGATACGGGGGCGATTGGTATTAAAGCAGCCCTTACGGGTCACTTAGTACTTGCCACATTACACACCAACGATGCACCCTCAACCATGACACGCATGGTGAATATGGGTATTGAATCCTTCCTTGTGGGTTCAGCTGTGAACCTTGTCACAGCCCAGCGTTTGGGTCGTCGAATATGCTCAGAATGTGCTGAGCCTATTAAACTTGACCCACATGCTTTACTAGATGCAGGACTTAAAAAAGAAGATTTGGATACATTTAAACCCATGCAAGGTAAAGGATGTAGCATCTGCAATGGTACTGGATATAAAGGTAGGGTTGGTGTTTACCAAGTCATGCCAGTATCAGACAATATTCGTGACGCTGTTTATGCAGGAAGAAACACGGATGAAATCAATGAAATTGCAGTCAGTGAAGGTGTGAAAACATTACGCATGGCAGCGCTCAACAAAGTTAAAGAAGGTATTTTAACTTTGGAAGAGTGCTTAAGAATCACTGTGGGAGATTAAGATGCCTGAATTTGTCTATACTGCGAAAACTAAACAGGGTGCGAAGAAAACTGGTAGCATTGAAACTGTTAACAAAGAGGTCGCGATTGCATCACTACGCCGCCAAGGGCTAGTCAACATTAAGGTTAAAAAGAAACCCCTTGAAATTAAGATTGGGGGCGACCCAAAGGTTACTGAAAAAGACATCAGTATCTTCTTTAGACAACTTTCAACCATGATTAACGCAGGTCTTCCTTTGGTACAATGTTTCGAACTCTTAGAAAAAGGCACCAACCATAAGGGTTTGCTCAAGCTATTTTCTGGTATTCGCGAAAAACTCGAAAGTGGTTCACCTTTTGGTGAAACACTACGTGAATTCCCCAAGGAGTTTGACCGCCTAACATGCTCACTTGTCGAGGCGGGTGAAAAAGGTGGTATTTTAGACACTATACTCTTGCGTATTTGTGAATATAAAGAAAAATCATTAGGCTTAAAGGCAAAAATCAAGTCCGCCATGGTTTACCCAGCATCTATTCTTGTAATCGCATTTGTTGTAACTGCAATTTTAATGATCTTTGTTGTTCCTGTTTTCGCAGAAATGTTTTCGGGCTTTGGTGCAGAGCTTCCAGCACCTACACAAATCGTCATGGCAATTTCTGATATATTTGTTGAATATTGGTATCTTGTTTTTGGATTGCCACTGCTGGGTGTGCAAGCTATAAAAGCAGTCTACAAAACACCAAAGGGTCGCTACCAACTCGACAAGCTTTTGCTCAACCTACCTGCTGTTGGTGACGTATTGCGAAAAGGTGCTGTGGCACGTTTTACACGAACTTTTTCTACTCTAAGTGCTGCAGGTGTCCCTATTCTTGAAGCTATGGATACCGTTGCCGAAACATCAGGTAATGTTATAATT
Organism: uncultured Zetaproteobacteria bacterium; assembly: GCA_947311795.1. GTDB lineage: Bacteria > Pseudomonadota > Zetaproteobacteria > Mariprofundales > Mariprofundaceae > Ghiorsea. The sequence continues at coordinate 3,848 of CAMZLX010000170.1, read as the reverse complement.
GAAGAAGCCGTTGTGAATGCAAAAGAATCCATTAGCCAGGGTCAGTCACTTAGTCAACCTTTAGAAGAAAGTGGTGTGTTTCCTATTATGGTAACTCAAATGATAGGTATTGGTGAAGAAACAGGTGCCATGGAAGAAATGCTGGCAAAAATTGCTGATTTCTATGAAGAAGAAGTGGATACAGCCGTTGATAATATGACTGCACTAATGGAACCTGCTATTATGGCATTCTTAGGTGTTATCATTGGTGGACTTGTGATTGCGATGTATCTTCCAATCTTTATGATGGCATCTGTTGTATAATTTACCGCAGTATTTCACATGCCTAAAATACAACAAGGTCTAAGCAAAAAAAGCATAAGGCGGCTTTTTATCGCCCGTAATTTTGCAGCGCTTGCGCTGCTGGTTATATTTTATTGGTTTGAAAGTTATGCGGGCAACCAAACCTTCAATTTTCTCAAACAGTTGGTATTTCTTTGGCTCACACTGGCTGCTATTCAAATCATTTACTTTCGCTTTACGCAGCCCACTACAAATCAAATTTTTATACAGTTAACCGCAGACTTACTATTCATCGGTTTTATTGTTTTTGGTAGTGGTGGACTTAGCAGTCCTTTTATATTTTTACTTGGATTAGTGATAATTACGGCAGGCTCTCAAGCCCACGTCCTTCTCACACTCACCACAACGGTACTTGCAGCTGCAACTTATCTTCTTGCAATCTATGCATTCGAAGATATTCGTCATATTGTTATTGAACCAGAAAGCACAGTCAAAATTTTACTGCAAACATCACTATTCTTTTTAACTGGCGGCATCATGGCACTTATTGCCTCCAGACATACCAAACTTCAAGAAAAAGAACAGTTAACATCTATCAAACATGAGCAACTCAAAGCTATTCATGGACAAATTCTCGATGTGATGCATGAAGGTATGATCATACTTGATGCAAACTTAAGCATTCAAACATTTAATCCTTCCGCAGCAACTTTGCTAGGCTTATCGCCCCAGCACACTGGATTCAAAATTAATAGCTTTGTTCAAGTACCTGAGCACTTATCAGATGTTTCTGAAAATATTGATATACCTATTATTCAGCATGAAGTTAAACACAATCAGCATCATTTGTTGCTAACATTTAAAAAAATAAACATTGAAGGAGACACCGTGTGGTTGATGACTATTGTTAACACCACTGAAACACGTAAATTAGAACGTCAAATCGCTGAACAAGACAAACTCGCACATATTGGTCAAATGGCAGCCATGCTTGCCCATGAAATTAGAAACCCTATGCAAACCATCACCCAAGCTGCTGAGCTGATGGGGCTTAACCAAGAAAATTCTACCCTTGAGCATATTGTCACCGATGAAATATCACGGCTTAATCGTTTGGTCTCCGATATGTTAGATTATGCCAACCCCTTGCATCCCAACCCGAAACCTACAAATTTAAAATCAGTCATCCAAACATCAATACAACGTGTCGACTTATCGCAATCCCTCGCCATTATTTTGAACTCTGATAACGCAAACATCAATGTTGATCCTGACCATATAAGATTAATTCTAGACAACCTTTTACGGAATGCTATTCGCGTCAGCCCAAACCCTGCATCCATCAGTGTTACATTTTCCATTTTAGATACAGGCTGGAAACTTTTGGTTCGTGACCATGGTGAAGGTATCAATGAACAGATAAAAAACAGCCTATTTCAACCTTTCAAAACTGGGCATCAACATGGAACAGGGCTTGGTCTAGCCACCGTCTATCAAGTCTGCAAGGTTAACCAGTGGCAAGTCTTTGTAGATACAGATATTACTGATGGTGCATGTTTTATTGTTGAGTGTAATATGAGCACCACACATAACGAGGGAGATAAGGTCAATGGCTGATATTTTATTGGTGGAAGATGAAGCCAGTGTTCGCAACATTTTAACCATATCTATTCAGTCTTTTGGACATGAAGTTATCGCCTGCGCAAATCCTCAAGAAGCAGAGCTTCAGTTATCATCACGCCAATTTGAAATTATCATTACTGATCTTCGCATGGACGGCTCAGATGCAGGGCTTGATATCGTTCGTTATGCCAAAGGCAATCAAAAAAATGCTAATATTCTACTACTTACTGCATATGCCAGCGCAGAGACAGCAGTGGAAGCGATGCGTGAAGGAGCTTTTGACTACATTACCAAGCCCGTCTCTCGTACAGAGTTGGGTGAAATCATTGAACGCGCACTCTTAGCAAGAACCAACGTAAAACCCACAAAGAAACACCCACATGAGGCTTCACATGGTAAACTCATTGGGCATTCCATGATGATGCAGCGCATTCGTGACCGTCTAGAAAGGGCTTCTAAAAAAGATTTCACTGTACTTATCACCGGTGAATCAGGCACAGGTAAAGAGTTGGCTGCTCGATTTGTACATGAAGCATCGGCTAGAGCGAATAAACCCTTTATACCTGTACATTGTGGTGCAATTCCTGAAAACCTTTTTGAATCTGAACTTTTCGGTCATATCAAAGGTGCTTTTACAGGGGCTGACCAAGATAAAACGGGTTTGATGGCAAGTGCCGATGGAGGCACTTTATTTTTGGATGAAATTGGTGAAATGCCTTTGCACGCACAAGTTAAATTGCTTCGGGTATTGCAAGATATGAAAATTCGTCCTGTGGGAAGCACAAAAGAAACACAAATTGATTTGCGAATTATTGCTGCGACCAACCGTGACTTATCAACCGAAGTTGAAAAAGGTACTTTTAGAGAAGATTTATTTTATCGCTTAAACGTTATCCCGGTCCATATGCCTGCATTGCGCCAGCGACGAGAAGATATTCCTGATATTGTTTTAACAATTTTAAAACGTTTAGGGTACCCCAATATTAATGTTTCTAAAGAGTGTATGGATAAACTATCCACTTTACCTTTGGCAGGCAATGTTCGCGAACTTGAAAATACTTTACAGCGATTATTAGCATTATCCGATGATAATAGTTTGGATATTGATTTGCTTGAAGAATATAAATCTACTTCAAACTCAACAGCACTAAGCCTAGAAGAAATGAAAACTCAAGGTTTATCATTGGATAAGCAACTTGAAAATATCGAAAAAACATTGGTTGAACAAGCTTTGAGTCAAAGCAAGGGTAATGCGACGCAGGCTGCAAAACTATTGGGTATTGGCTTTCGATCCATTCGTTATCGCATGGAAAAATTAGGCATGAAAGAACCCAAATAGTGATAGATATTCACCTTTTTTCTACCCTTTATCTCGGAGTCATCGGTTTACTTGTTGGCAGTTTTGCCAATGTTTGCGTGCATCGTATTCCTCGAGGTGAATCGGTGGTCAAACCACGCAGCCGCTGCCCCTCATGCCACACTGAAATTGCTTGGTATGATAATATCCCCATTGTTTCATGGTTGATGCTTGGTCGCAAATGTCGTCATTGCAGCAACCCCATAGCATGGCGTTATCCCATGCTTGAACTCACCATGGGTCTAAGTTGGGCAGCCATAGTTTGGTTTTACCCCGTAGATATTTATCCGCCCCTATTTGTTACCCAAGCCATTATTTTATTCACCATGCTTTGGATACTTACACTGATTGATTTGGAAACCTTTCTTTTGCCCAACGTCCTCACCTTTCCGGGTATTGCCATTGGTTTAGGTTTTGCATGGTATTTTGACTTCTTATTTGATGCTTTTTTGGGTGCAATCTTGGGTTACGGCATCTTCTGGTTGGTCGCCAAACTCTTCCTTATATTCACAGGTAAAGAAGGTATGGGGCAAGGTGATTTTAAATTATTAGCCATGCTTGGTGCATTTATGGGCTGGCAAGCTTT
>CAMZLX010000169.1 GCA_947311795.1 uncultured Zetaproteobacteria bacterium | reverse complement strand
GCCACAAGCCGTGGTCAGGCATGAAGCACGAGGTCGTTTGGCTGCGATTTGGTTTTGGTTTGTGCGCAGAGGGCGAGCGGAGTTTGATCTTTGGCGAAGTGGACTTGCCCCTGAAAACTATGGCGTATGGATGTTGCAAAGCTCACAATCTTTAAAACTTTTGCCGTTTCTCATCCTGAGTTATTGGACTATATTGCCGCTTATGATTGTTCTAGCAGCGTTGATAAGTATGAATATGTGGCGTTTTCGCTGGGTATTACAGCATCAAGACATCCCATTTGCGGCGTGGCTGTGGCTGCCCGTGGTACATTTCACCATGAGTATGGCAATAGATTTTGGAAGGTCTAAAGCATGGATGTTGAAAAGTTGATGCGGGTAGTCTATCTATCGCAGTTTCCCAATATGGTGGGTGGTGGTGAGTATTCGCTGCTTGATTTGATGGACAATTTGCCGAAAAGTATTGAACCTGTTTTGGTGACACCAAGTGAAGGCGTGTTTACAGATAAAGCCAAGAAAAAGAATATCCGTCATGTCACGTTGCCGATGCCGCCGTTAAAGCAGGCTAGGTTCTCCACCTTTAGTGCTTGGCGCAAAGCCATTAAAGCTTTAAAACCTGATATACTACACGCCAACAATTCGCGTGCTGCATTTTATGCAGGTGTTGCGGGCAAGCAGCTTGGTATTCCTGTTATTTTTCACTGTCGCGTATTCCACCCCGATGGTCTGATGGATACATTGTTGCAACGCTTGGTGGATGTGATGATTTGTAACAGTGAAGCGGTTGCGCAGCGGTTTGTAGAATTTCCAAAGCCAGTCCATGTGATTTATAATGGGCTATCGATTACACCTTTCCCCAATTTGGCAAACCCTTTACCAAGTGCCGATAAGTATGTGTTATTTGTCGGGCGGATCACAGCAGAGAAGCAACTTGAACATGCTTTGGAAGTGTTCGGTGCTTTAGCCACTCAGGATGAAGGTTTACATTTTGTGATTGTGGGGGGCGCAGGTCCTGAAGATGAAGGTTATTTAGAGCAGGTGAAAGATGCCTATGCCAATCAATCTTGGTTTAAGCGTGTGCATTGGCTTGGTTTTTGTCATGATGTGACCAAATGGTATGTGCATGCATCGGCTTTAATTTTAACATCCAAACACGAAGGTTTTGGGCGTGTATTGGTTGAAGCCATGGCGCAAGCGACACCTGTGGTGGCGTATGCTGTGGGCGGCGTGCCCGAAGTTTTCGATGATGGTGTTGAAGGGCGCCTTATTGCACCAGATAGCACACAAGCTATGGTTAGCGCGTGCTCAGATATATTACAACACCAAGAGTTGCGGGGGTGCATGGGGAAAGCAGGTTTAAAACGAGCACAGCATTTTTCGATTGAAAAACATGTAAGAGATGTAGTTGAAGTCTATAAAACGGTGGTGAATCATGCCTGAAATTGTGAAAATGAATTGCCCAATTTGTGAAGGTAATGTTAACGCAAAGGTACTTTTGTGGAGCCATGATGTTTGCTACAAACTCCCAGGCAAGTTTGCTGTGGTTTGCTGTGCACAGTGTAGCTTTGTGATGTCGTATCCAGCATTAACGGAAGAGCAATTGTCTGAATATTACCCCAGTGATTATTATGGCGAAACACCAGATGTTTCTACACCAAAACATAAAGCTAATTTATTAGAACTTGGGCAAAAGTTATATCAACAACTTAGCCGTGGGAAAAAAGTAAGTCATGCTGCTTTATACCATCACCCTTCAGTTTTTGACTTGGCACTGCCGATTAAACAAAAGCCACAAAAGATATTGGATGTAGGAGCAGGGTGGGGTCGCTTTTTATCGGGTGCAATAGGCATGGGTTGGCAGGCAGAGGGTCTGGATTTTAGCCCTGAAATTCATCGTGTTGGCGCATCATTAAATATTCCAGTGTATGAAGGTTCCTTGGGTGCAGTGCAAGATAAGTTGCAGGGGAACTATCAGCTTATCAGCATGAATCATGTGTTGGAGCACTTGGACAACCCTCTAGAAACATTAAAGAATGCTCGTGATTTATTAGAAGAAGGTGGTGTGGTTCGCATTCAGATACCGATGTGGAGACCGGTGTTTGTGCGATTGCTTGGCGCATATTGGTTCCCCTTGGATTTGCCAAGACATAGGTGGCACTTCCGCGTTAAAGATGTACGTACTTTGGCGGAAAAAGCGGGGTTTAACCATGTTATGTTTGTGCCAGAAACGGGAACACACCCATTGCAAAGTAGCTTTCGCATTTGGGTGCGTGATCACCCTAAGTTTAAGTCGTTGGCAAGGTTTACTTCCGTGGATAATAAGCTGGTAAGGCTTATTCTTCTTCCTTTAGGGTTATTTCTTGCGGTAATGGGTAGCCCCATGGAAGCCACATTTTATTTGATGGCGGACAAAAAAGAATGAGGCAAATATTTAGTAGTGCGGTGGTTTTGGTCAAGAATCATGAGCAACATATTCGCCCTTGTCTTGAGACTTTGCGTTGGGTTGATGAGGTGGTGCTAGTCAACGATGAAAGTAGTGACCAAACATTAACCATTGCTAAGTCATTTCCCAATGTTCGCGTTGTGAACCGTGCGCTTGATGGTGATTGGTCGGCACAAATGAATTTCGGTATTACACAAGCAAAGGGTGAATGGATATTTCAATTGGATGTTGATGAGCGCGTGCCTCAAGACTTGGCTGAAGAACTGCAAACATTGATGCGAGATGAAACCACTGCAGCAGTTGAGCTGTTAATTTTAGGTACTTTCTTGGGTAAGCTTCGTGGTGGGAATGTGGGTGATGCGCATGTTGTACGTTTGGTGCGTCGTGGTTGTGGGTTGTTTGATGCGCGACGTGTTCATGCTCGCATTCAAGTCAAGGGCAACACGGTGCGTGCCAAGTCTTTGTTAGTGCACCTTGGCCCTTTTCCTGACGCAAGAGGGTATTGGGAAAAGAATGCTTTTTATGCTGAAGTTGAAGCGGAACATCACATGAAAATTAAGCGTGTTATGCCATCTTCAATTGCGCCAGCGTGGTTTACCTATGTATTTAAGCCAGGCGCTGTATTTTTGCAAAAATACTTCTTACAAGGTGCATGGAAAGAAGGGGTCTATGGTTTGCATTATTCGCTGATGCGCGCCATTGGGTATTACATGGTTTACCTTGCCAGTTGGGAAAGGCAACGCGGAACAAAAGATGAAATTGAAACATATTGTGAGCAGCATGATATCCCGCATTTGGACAAACCAAAATCTGAATGAATCAAAGTAATAAGAAAATTCTAATTGATGGGCGTGAGTTTGTACTGGGCAGACGCACAGGCATTGGTCGCTTTTTGGAAGGTTTATTGTTGGCAGTGGTTGAGGCGCATCCTGATTGGCAGCTCATGATTGTGATGGATGAGCCACAAGCTTTGCCTGAATCTTTGCGAGACAAAGTTGAAGTTCAGCAAGCACCACCCTATTTGGAATGGCACTTTCCGAAGTTGGCACAAGGTTATGATTTGTTTTTAAGCCCGTATCCCAAACTTCCCGTGCGCAAGTTGCCTTGCCCAAGCATTCATACCATTCACGATGTTTTTTATCTCACCCACCCAGCTTACCAAGG
>CAMZLX010000168.1 GCA_947311795.1 uncultured Zetaproteobacteria bacterium | reverse complement strand
GCCAAGAAGATGGAGAAAGTTACGACCATGCGTTTCTTAATATGATTCCGTTTGAAATGACCAAGCTCATGGGCAAGCACAGCCAAGGTTTCGTTGGTGGATAATTGGTCGAGCAATGTATCATAAAACACAATACGTTTGCTTTTGCCAAAGCCCGTGAAATAGGCATTGCCATGGCTTGAGCGTTTTGAGCCATCCATTTGATACAAACCATTGCTCTCAAAACCGCACTTTTTAAGCAAGCCTTCAATGGCTTGTTTAAGTTCTTGATTTTTCATGGGTTCAAATTTGTTAAAGAGTGGTGCGATAAAGGTGGGGTATGCCCACATCATGAGCAGCGAGAATCCAACCCATACCGCCCAAGCCCATAGCCACCACAAATTGCCCGCGCTTTGCATCAACCATAAAATCACCCAAATCAAAGGTGCAGCAAGCACCAGCATCAAAGCACCACCTTTGAGCATATCAGTGATAAACAACTTCGCCGTCATTTTGTTAAAACCAAACTTTTGCTCAACCACAAAGGTATTATAAATAGAAAAAGGCAAATCGAGCAGGCTGCCAAGTAAGGAAAACACAAGAATGAATACAACGCCTGTGGTCAGCTCCGACCAGCCCAAATCACGCACCATATTATCCAAAACATCCAAGCCACCGCCCATTGTCCATACCAACAGCAGTCCTAAACCATACAAGCCAGCCCAAAAGCCAACTTTGATTTTGGTGGATGTATAATCAGCCGCTTTTTTGTGCGCTTCCAATGAAATGGCATCGGCAAATCGCTCTGGCACTGCACTTCGGTGCTGCATCACAGATTTAAGGTGTCGCTGGTCAAGCCAAAGCTCAACTGCAGTCGAGATAAATAGGGCAATCAGAAAAATGAGGGTAAAAGTTAACATGCTGCGAATGCTAGTGGTTTGACTGACTTTGTCATCATGGTTTAAAGTTTCGGTTCACTTAGAGTTCATATGTCATTCACGACATATTCACAAACCTGCTTGCATGGTTTGCCAGTGAGTAGGAGAGATTGTTATGAATGTCAGAATGGTTATCTTAATATTTGTACTATTTGGTTTGAATGGGTGTCCAAATTTTGATATTGGCGGTGGCACAGGTGATGCTGGTATTTTCTATATGCCATCGAATGTAGCTGAGAATGCTGTGGGTCAAAAGTATGTTGTTATTGATGAGGTATCGGCGAGTAATGCTGTACCACCACCTAAATCTCTTTATGCTTGGGATGCTGGCACACAACTCTGGGTAAAGAAAACTACGTTTGCCAGCGAAACGTGGCTCAATGAAATCTATGTTGATGCAGTGGGTAATGTTTGGCTTAATGATTTCTCGTATTTATCTGTCGCTCCGAGACTTGTCATACGTGTTGACACACAAACATTTCAAACAAGCACATACTCTCTTGGAAGTAATCGGTTTATCGTTGGCGGTGACCAAGCTGTGGAATATCAAGGCTCTTTGGTGAATAGCTATCAGCCGACAACAGGCGCATCAACATATTTGTATAATTTACCCTCACCAAGTGTTGCCGCTCAGGCCATGGGCATCACATTGAATACACAAGCCTATCAGATTCTTTGTATGCCTGTGCTCAAATATGCTCAGTGGGATGGGCAAACGCATTATTGTATGCTCGCCAATCAAGTGGCGTATGTTATGGATGCATCGCCAATTCCCACAGGTGGAAACAATGATGTGATTGAGTTTATGGTGTCTATTGCCAATGCAGGGAACACTTATCAACTTATTAGCCATTTCCAGACACCAATGATTGCATTTGTACAAAGCCCGCCATACCAAGAAAGCTTTGCAGCAGACTTTCCAACATTTGCACCTTTAGTGAAAGTCAGGTGTGGCGGCACAGTAGGTAAACAGGGTAATTATCATCAATTTTGTGATGATACAGGTGATAATACCAAGTTTACTTATCGCTTTTATGACAAAGCTGCTCCGACTACACCGCTTTATACACAGGTGTTGCCGTAAACAACTAGCTTGCACAGAAGGTAATAGCCTTTGATGATGCTAGATGATTTTTTATAATCAGATAGTTTGCTGCGCGTGAATAATGCTATTGGTATCTTTGATTCAGGGCTTGGTGGTCTAACAGTATTGCATGAGCTGCAAGCTGCCATGCAGCATGAGTATTTTGTGTATGTTGCGGATTCGGCGTATGCGCCGTATGGCAATAAAGATGGCGAAACGGTGTTGCAACGCTCCCTTTTGATTGCTGAAACATTAACCCAAACGCATCAAATCAAAGCTTTGGTGGTGGCGTGTAATACGGCAACGGCTGCGGCGGTTCATCAACTGCGCGAAATATTGGATATACCTGTGATTGGTATGGAGCCAGCCTTGAAACCCGCGGTGGAGCAGTCAGAAAGTGGCATTGTTGGTATTTTAGCCACGGAAAACACACTGCAAAGTGATAAGTTTTCTAACCTTTTGGATGCGCATCAACATCAAGCTCGTATTTTAACCCAGCCATGTGCTGGGCTTGTGGAAGCCGTTGAACAGGGCGAACTGCATTCAGGGAAAACCAAGGATTTGCTGGCATCGTATGTATTGCCCTTGATGGATGAGGGGGTGGATACGCTGGTGCTGGGTTGCACGCATTACCCGTGGTTTGAGCCTATGATTCGCGAGTTGGTTGGTGATGATATTGCTATCATTAGCACGGGTAAGGCGGTGGCGAAACAAGTACAAAAACAAACCCAAAAGCAAATTCAATCACACACAATAAACAAACAAGGGCAAACCATGTTTTATACCACAGGTGACGCAGAGCAAATCAGTCAACTTGCCAGCTCGCTCTTGCAAAGCAATATTGTGTTTCAACCTTTTTCACCGCAGCATAGCGAACCATGAGCAAAGGAAAGTTGATTACATTTGAGG
>CAMZLX010000167.1 GCA_947311795.1 uncultured Zetaproteobacteria bacterium | reverse complement strand
GGCAGCGGCCCTGCCTATTTCTTCCTTTTAGCCGAAGCTATGCAGGCAGCAGGTGAATCATTGGGTTTATCCAAAGACCTTGCTTCAAAACTCGCCAATCAAACTGCACTTGGCGCGGGCAGAATGCTTGCAGAGAGTGGTCGTGATGCCGCCACACTCAGAGCGCAAGTGACAAGCAAAGGCGGTACAACCCAAGCGGCATTAGACACCATGTATGAAAATGAGCTGCCGATTACTGTTCGCAAAGCCATTCAAGCTGCGCATAAGCGGTCACGTGAGCTAAGTTAGTGTTTATTATCGGATATTTCTTGCAAGCTGTTGCCGCAGTGCTTGGCATTGCCCTCAATATCGCTTTAATTGTAGTGATTGCCAGAGTCATTTTATCTTGGGTCTCGCCCGACCCATACAACCCGATAGTGCGCATCATCAACCAGCTATCTGAACCCATCTTATTCCCCATTCGCAAGCGCGTTCCCTATATGGGCGGTATTGATTGGTCACCCATTATTGCTTTAATGATTATCTATTTCTTGGATATTTTCTTGGTACAAACCCTCAGCCGCTTGGGTGCAAGTTTTCTCTAATCAAGTGTAAACATTGATATACAGTCATGTTGAATTTTATTAGGGCGTTCTCTCTGCCTTCGGCATTCATCTTAACCGCAGTGGAGGCATCTCTAGATTTCTCCACTTCGCTGTGCTTCGGTCGAAATGACACCTCACCCCTTTGTTAAGCTGCGCCATGGTGTAAACCCAAATAAGGGGATAAGCAGCTTATAAAGGGCGACTTTTTTGCTTCGTTTTTTGTTCGTACAAAAAATGAAGGTGCTATTCACTATTAGATAACTTCGCCATTTTCAAATACAACACGACCATCTTTCAGTGTGTAAACAACTTGCCCTGTCATGGTTCTGCCATGCCAAGGTGTGTTGCGACCTTTGGAAAAGAGTTTTTCACGGTCTAGCATCCATTGTTTGCTTGGGTCAAAGATACAAATATCCGCTGCGTTGCCTTCCGATAATGCGCCTTCGGGAAGGTTCAACAAGGCTGCTGGGTTGGCTGTCATCTTGGCAATCAAGTCAGACATGGACAATACACCTGCCCGCTCCAAATCGAGTGAAATCGGCAACATGGTTTCCAAACCCACAATACCAAATGCAGCACAGGAGAGTCCGCAGCGTTTATCATCTTCATGGTGTGGTGCATGGTCAGTGGCAATCACATCAATCGTGCCATCGCGTAAACCTTCAATCACTGCCAACCTATCTTCTTCGGTGCGTAGCGGTGGGCTCATTTTTGCATCGGCATTGAAATTGAGCACTTCATCTTCAGTGAGCGCAAAATGATGCGGTGCGGCTTCTGTGGTCACTTTTAGACCTTCTTTTTGCGCCAAGCGCACCTGTTCTACAGCACCTTTAGATGAAATATGGGCGACGTGGTATCGCGCATCTGCACGGCGCGTCAGCATAATATCTCGCGCAATCATGCTGTCTTCGCCTTCAACAGGCATACCTTGAACACCCAGTTGGGTGGACACCCAACCTTCATTCACTGACCCGCCTTCCGTGAGCTGCTTTTCTTCAGCATGTTGAATAATTAGATAACCAAAGCTGGATGAATATTCCAAGGCTTTGCGCATCACACCTGCGTGCCAAATCGGCGCACCATCATCCGAAAATGCCACAGCACCTGAGCGCGATAACTCACGCATTTCAGTCAGTTCCGTACCTTTCAAATTACGTGTGACCGCACCAATCGGATGTAAATTACATAATCCAATCTCTTTGGCTCGCGCAATCACTTGCAACACAATACCCGCATGGTCAATGCATGGCTCAGTATTTGGCATGGTACAAATCGACGTCACACCACCTGCAATCGCAGCCTGTGAACCCGATTCAATATCTTCTTTCCATTCTTCGCCTGGCTCTCGCAGATGAACATGCATATCAATCAACCCAGGGCAAACAATCAAATCCTTGGCATCAATGGTTTGCGCAGCTTTGCCAGAAAACTTACCAACCCCTGCCACTTTACCATCTTCAATCCACACATCGCAGACTTCATCAATCTTGTTTGCAGGGTCAATCACCCGACCGTTTGTAATGAGAATATCTACCATAATTTATCCTTTCCTGCGGTATTTCTGTAATTTGCTGTTGGGTTTATCAGGATACGTCATTTCAATCAAACCCGCTTTCAAGGCAGGCTTTAAATAACGCTCACGAAATGATTTTCTATCCTGAAGTCCTAACATGTGCTGCAATTCCTCGCGGCTCATCTCGCCCTTCATCCCATCCAACATCAACTTAACTTGGGGGGTAACTTGAGGGTCATCTTGGGGGGTGAGCTGCGAAATGGTATCTAAAATTCGCTCCAACATAAACTGAATAAAGTGCACTGAATCAGAATGTTCCGTACTTTCTTGCAAAGCATGATAATAATCTTGCTGATGTTGATAAACCAAGCTTTCAATCGGCATATCGGCAAACATTGGATTCCATTGCTGTAATATCAATGATTGCCACAGCCTACCCATGCGCCCATTGCCATCAGCAAAGGGATGAATAAATTCAAACTCATAATGAAACACAGAACTCATCACCAAAGGATGATGTTCAGAAGTTTTTACCCACTGCAACAAGTCCGCCATCAACAAAGCAACACGTCCCGCAGGCGGTGCCATGTGCACAACTTCACTGCCCCGCATCACGCCAACACTGCCTTGCCGGTATACACCGCACTCATCAATCAACCCAGCCATAAGCGCTTCATGCGCCTGCAATAAATCAGGCTCTACATGTGGCTGCCATTGATTCATTTTATCATAAGCCAATATAGCATTCTTAACTTCTTGAACCTCACGAGGCGGTGCAACAACGGCTTTCCCATCCAAAATCGCTGTGATTTGTTGTTCGCTTAACGTATTCCCTTCAATCGCCAGTGAGCCCTGAATAGTGCGAATACGATTCACTCGCCGTAAGCGCAAATCATAAGCTGGTTGCACCGACAAACGACCAAGCTGCTCGCTGATTCTCGCAATCAAATTAATAACAGCAGGTGTGATACTAAACGGCGGTTGATAGCTCAACAAATATCCCCGACTTCACCAACTTTGTTCGCAAGGTCAATCACCCGACCATTTGTAATTAATATATCAGCCATCTTTATTCGCCACCCTAACTATACTCTGCGAAACTTCGCGTACTGTGATGAATTGGTGAAGCCAAGAAGCCTGCCCCTTGCGGGTACTGCGGTTCAAAAAAATCACGCCTCAGTTGCCCCGCCGCAAAGTGCTGTTAGTGCTGCCATACGCACTGCCACCCCATGTTCCACTTGCTCTAAAATTAGGCTTTTCATGGAGTCTGCTACATCTGTAGCGATTTCAACCCCGCGATTCATCGGCCCTGGATGCATCACCATGCAATGGTCGCCTGCGGCTTTGAGGCGTTTCATGTTTAAGCCGTATGTTTCATGGTATTCACGAATGGACGGGAAATAACAGTTGGTCGTCAGCCGCTCGGTTTGAACGCGTAACATGTATAAAATATCTGTACCTTCTAGGGCTTCATCGAAATCATGAAAAACTTCACAACCGTAGTTTTCAACAAAGGCTGGTAGCAATGTTTTGGGTGCTACAATCCGCACGTTGTACCCCATGATTTTGGCAGCCAACATGTGCGAGCGCGCCACCCGTGAGTGGGCAATATCGCCAACAATGGTCATGGTTTTGCCTTTGATGTCACCAATACTGCGTTTAAGCGTGAGCAAATCGGTTAAAATCTGCGTGGGGT
>CAMZLX010000166.1 GCA_947311795.1 uncultured Zetaproteobacteria bacterium | reverse complement strand
GGGGTTAATCCTGTGCGTTGGTAGCAATGGGCGAGGGCTTTGATAGAGTTCGTCCATTCGATAAAACCATAGATACATATTCCACTTTAAAAGAGAGAAACATGGCAGAAACAGCAGACGAACTTACCATTGATTACGAAGAAAATGGTATTTTAACCACCAAACAAACCGATAAAGTGATTTTAAGCAAAGGCGCTTGGGTCACGATTTTATTCAAGTATCAAGTTTGGGAAAAAGCCAAAGAAGCTTACAGCGATGACAAATATACCATTCGTCGCTTCCAAAAGCGTGATGGGCAATACACACCACGTTCAAAATTCAATATCACCAATGCCAAACAAGCCAAGCTGATTGTGGAAACATTAGAAAGCTGGATGAAATAACCACCGTGCAACTCACCCAACTTTTTAAGGGGTTGTCCGACCCTGTGCGCCTTCGCATTTTTCATGTGTTGGCACAAAAGGGTGAGCTTTGCGTGTGTCATTTGACGGATGGACTAGAACTGCCGCAAAGCACCGTTTCCCGTCATCTAAACACCTTAAAGCACGCAGGTCTGGTGCAATCGGAGCGCCGAGCCAAATGGGTGTATTATATGTTGAATGAAGAAAATGACATGGCAAAAGTGTTGGCATCATTGGTGTGTACGCAGTCTAAACATGACCCTCAATTACAAAAAGACTTAAAAAATATCCAGATAACCACCTGTTGATTTACATATCCGAATAAGCGGATATGATGCAGCCCCAAAAGGATACCTTGGGGTTGATGATGACATTATTGAATACATCTTCTATGGGTTTGTTTGCCCGCTATTTAACGCTTTGGGTTTTGCTAAGTATTATCGTTGGCATTGCTTTGGGCGCATGGTTCCCTCATGTTTTTCAATGGTTGGGTCATGTTGAAATTTACCATATTAACCTTCCCGTAGCCTTTCTGATTTGGGCGATGATTCTGCCCATGTTGCTTAAAATTGATTATTCCTCCCTGCATGAAGTGATGGAGCATCGCAGAGGTATAGGCGTGACCTTGGCGATTAACTGGCTGGTAAAACCATTTTCCATGGCATTTTTGGGTTGGTTATGCTTGGAATACTTTTTTGCAGCCTATCTGGAAGCGGATAAAATACCTGAGTATATCGCGGGTTTAACCCTGCTTGCTGCCGCCCCTTGCACAGCCATGGTGTTTGTCTGGTCCAAGCTGGTGAACGGTCATCCTCAGTTTACACTCACACAAGTTGCTTTAAATGATGTGATTATGGTGGTGGCATTTGCACCGATTGTGGGTTTGCTGATGGGCGTGGCATCCATTGTTGTGCCGTGGGATACCCTGATGTTATCGGTGCTGTTGTACATCGTACTTCCTGTTGTGTTTGCCTATTTTTTGCGCAAGGTTTTATTAAGGAGAGACATGCTGGATGCAACACTTGAGGTACTTGACCCAGTTTCGATGTCGGCATTGTTGGTCACGGTTGTATTGTTATTTGCTTTTCAGGGGCAACAAATTTTAGTCCAGCCTTTGGTGATTCTGCTGCTCTCTATTCCTATTATTATTCAGGTTTACTTTAATTCCGCATTGGCATACTGGCTCAATCGTAAGCTAAATGTAGCACATTGCGTGGCAGGACCATCGGCATTGATAGGTGCATCCAACTTCTTTGAATTGGCAGTTGCCGCCGCCATTGCCTTGTTTGGTTTTGAATCGGGTGCAGCCTTGGCAACCGTTGTCGGCGTGTTGGTTGAAGTGCCTGTGATGTTAACGGTTGTGGCGATTGTAAATCGAAGTAAAGGTTGGTACGAAAGGGGTTTATCATGAAGAAGAAAGTATTGTTTTTATGCACGGGTAATGCCTGCCGCTCACAAATGGCAGAAGGCTGGCTGAAACATTTGGGTGGCGATGCGTTTGAAGTCTATTCCGCAGGTATTGTGGCGCATGGTAAAAACCCGCGTGCGATTGCGGCGATGCAAGATGCTGGCATTGATATTAGCGGTCAAAAATCCGAAGCCTTAGACCCTGTGTTGCTCGATGAGATTGATTTGTTGATTACCGTGTGTGGCAATGCAGATGAAAGTTGCCCTGTCATTCCAGTGACTTGTGAAAAACAACATTGGCCTTTTGATGACCCTGCGGGAGCAGAAGGAAGTGAAGAAGAAATTATGGCAGAATTTTATCGGGTGCGCGACCAAATACGAGATAAAATTAAAGCGTATCTAGCGCATAAAAGAACCAACTAAAAGCCGTAGGTGATGGATGCTGAGGCTAGAATCGAAGTGCCTGTATGCGCAGGTATTGCTTTGGTTACATCATATACACCAACACTTATATTGATGGGCAAGGATGAAAATGGGACAAGACCAACACCCAAGCTCATGATGCCTGCGGTATAGTCGCCAACCAAGCTGAATTGTGCAAATGGATAATAAGCAGCAGAAACAAAAGGTGACACTGTTTTTGCGCGGACTGTACTACTTGCTGTGTCTGAAATGGTGCGGAAATCATTGTTGCCAAGCCCTGCATTGAGGATGACAAGCTGCTTATCCAACACAAGAATTTTTGAAGCAGCAATATACACCGAAGGCACATTTTGACTACCGTCATCATGCCAAAGTGTGACGTTGCGAATACCCAAGCTGATGCTGGCATCCCAACCTGATAAATATTTGCCTGTGGTCATAGATAACTCTTGGCGTTGAGACAAGTTCTTGATGTCCATGTCCACATTCAAACTTACACCAAAATCAGAGGGCAATGCGAGCCCGAAACCTAACGAAACTGCGCCTTCTGTGGTGGGGATATTGCTTACACCACCAAGGCTGAATGAGAAATAATCTTGGGTGGGGGTGAACCCTGCGGGGGCAAACAGTGAAAAAGCAGGAAGTGTGCTTGCATCATTAAAATTGGACGTAAAAAAAGGCGTTGTGTTCTGCGGTGCAGCATGAGTTGCGGTGATGGATTGCATACTCATCAAGACGAGTGCCAAGATAAATTTAGCAGGTGTGAGCGACATATTTTTCTCCATGATGTTCATCACTGTGAATATGCACTATGCTTGCTGCTATGTTGCAGTCAATGCTCAAAGTAATAAACTTGAAATGGAAGGGTGTCAAAGATGAAGAAATTAATAGGTAAACTTTGGTTTTTATTATGTGCGTTAGTTATCAGTAGTCAGTCGGTTTATGCTGTGAATGTCGGTACGGTTGTTGATGTCAGTGGTGATGTTTGGTTGATGGATGCGGGTAAGGCATGGCGTTTGGACTTAGAGGATAAGGTTGATTCTGAGCAATCGATTATCACTGAAGAAAAGGGTTTGGTGCAGATTGAGCTTACGGATGGTTCATTGTTAAATATTGCATCGCGAACACGCTTGAAACTGGATAAATATGTGGTGGAAGAAAGCGAATCATTTACGTTTAGTGTGTTGTGGGGGAAAGTACGGTATGAAGTGAATAAGATTGTTGACCCCAACAATGCATTTAATGTAAAAACCACGACAGCAGCCATTGGTGTGCGTGGCACAAACTTTGAAGTGCGTATGCCTTACCCTGAGCACATGCAAGGCATGCAATTTTCACCAAGTGTAAGTCTGAATTCGATTGGTTTACAAACCACAACCATTGATATGGATGAAGGGCTTACTGTGCTGACCGACCTTAAAGGGCGCGAACATGAAATGCCCGCAGGCACAATCACTACCGTAGATAAAGATGCCAATGTGATACAAATTGTAAAAGGCGCACCCAAGCCAAAGTTGATTGAAATACCGCAACCAACGGTGTTTATTCCAGAAATTGTGACGGAAACACAAACTGTGGCTGCAAAAGCCGCCATCACAACGGGTGTGAATGCTTCGGCGCTTCAAAGCGCAACGATTACACCACCACGTGTGTCTGGGTTTGGTGGCCGTTAAATGAAAAAGATATTCTCAGCTTTGATGCGAGGGATTACAGGCATACGCACGGTGATGCTGAATGTATTCTTCTTGTTTTTCCTCGGCTTCTTTATTGTGACGCTGATGAATGCACAACCATCACTGTCTGATAAAATGGTGTTGCAGTTGGATTTGACAGGTGAGTTGGTGGAGCAGGTGAAACGTCCTGAGTTTGGTTTATCTGCGCTCACTGCACCTGCACCGAGACAAGTGAAAGTAAATGACGTGGTAAATGCTTTGGAGCGGGCAGCCAAAGATGATGCCGTGCTTGGTGTGCGCCTTGATTTGGGTGAGTTAAGCCGCGCTGCTTTGCCCCACCTTCAAGAATTAAGGCGTGCTGTTGAAGCCTTTAAAGAAAGCGGGAAACCTGTGATGGCGTATGCCGATAACTTCACTCAAGCGCAATACTATTTGGCAGCAACTGCCGATGAAGTGTATATCCACCCCTTGGGTAATATAGGGCTGCAAGGTTATGCAGTGTATCGCAATTATATTAAAGATGCGCTGGATAAATTGGCGATTGCTGTGCATGTGTTTCGGGCGGGAAAATACAAGTCTGCGGCAGCTCCCTTTATCCATAACAGTATGACCGATGATGAGCGTAAAGCCAATCAAGCTTGGTTAGACACGCTTTGGGGCGTTTATACCGATGATTTGTTTGAAATGCGAGGCATTGAACCTGAGCGATTGCAATATGTGTTGGACAACCCTGCTTTATCCATTCAAATGTATGAAGGTGACTTGGGCAAACTGATGTTGGCAGAGCATTGGGTAGATGGACTGAAATATGCCGATGAAGCTGATGCGCAACTGATGCAGAAAACAGGTGAAGTAGACTTGGTTGGTTTTAAAACGTATTTGATGGCAAGTGGTAGCAGCATTACTCCGAATCAACCCAAGTCGGATGATAACTGGGTGGGCATTGTATTTGGTAGCGGGCAAATTCTTCATGGCGACCAACCTTCGGGAAGCATAGGCAGCGATACTATGGTTGAGCAGTTAACCATGGCATTGGAAGATGAACGCATCAAAGCTGTGGTGCTGCGTTTGAATACGCCTGGTGGTAGTGCGTTGGCATCGGAAAGTATTCGTCATGCTGTGGATGTGTTAAGGGCGCATGGTAAACCTGTGGTGGTATCCATGGGCAGTATGGCAGCATCGGGCGGTTATTGGATTGCCTCTTCTGCAGATGAGATTTGGGCATCCCCTGCCACGATTACAGGTTCGATTGGGGTGTTTGGCATCGTGCCTAATATCAGTCAAAGTTTACAAAAGCTTGGCATCCATACGGATGGTTTAGGCACAACCAATATCGCAGGCTCATTGCGCTTGGATAAACCGCTTGCACCAGAACTTGCGGAGTCGATTCAGTTGACCATAGACCAAATTTATAAACAGTTTATTGGTCATGTTGCTAAAGGGCGTCATATGCCTGTTGAAGCAGTGGCAGAGTTGGCGCAAGGGCGCGTGTGGAGTGGGCAAGATGCCTTGGAGTTGGGGTTGGTTGATAGTCTGGGCGGCATTGATGATGCCATTCAAGCTGCGGCACGCCTTGCAGGCATTGCGAAAGACTTTGAGCCGATTGAAGTCTTACCCGAGCAAAGCCCATTTGAATTAATTTTAGACAATTTGCTGAGCGAAGCATCGGTTATATTAGCGCCCATGCAGCTTACCATGTTGGATTCAATGTTCTTATCCGTAAAGCAGCATTTGACGCAAGTTTTGATGTGGAATGACCCAAGAGGTGTGTATGCATTAAGCGGGGTTGAGCTGGTTCAATAATTCAATAAACCTTTGTTTTCTGTGACATACTTTGGTCAGCTTGATACAGAAAAGCTAATAATTCTGCTACTGCCTGATAAGCCGCCTCAGGAATTTCTTGTCCTACGGGTACTCGTGCAAGTAACGGGGTAAGTTGTTCATCATTATGGATGTGCACGTCATTGTCTTGGGCAATGCTTAAAATCGTTTTGGCAACATTGCCAAAACCAGAGGCAAGCACGCGAGGTGCAGAGCCTAAGTTTTGGTTATAACCTAAGGCGATAGCAGCTTGTTGTGGTTTTAAGTGATTCATGTTTCATCTATCGGATGATAAACATTCAACTTAAATTTCACCTTGTATTCATTTGGCGGGGGTGACAATTGCACCGAAGTTTGTTGTGATGTGTGTGAATTTTTGGAGATGTTTAATATGTGGATGAAGAAATTATTGCTTTTATGTGTGCTGGGTTTGATGGCGGCGCAAACACAAGCTGCAGAGCTTAAGCGGGTAAGCTTTGATAATGGTGTGCAGCTTATTGTTGAAGAAGATCATTCCGCGCCTGTTGCTATGGTGCAAATCTGGTTAAAAGTTGGTGGGCGCGATGAAGTGCCAGGCAAAACAGGTTTAGCACATGTATTTGAACATATGATGTTTAAAGGCTCAAAAAAGCTGGAAGCAGGTGAATATTCCAAAATCATTTCAGCTATGGGTGGCAATGATAATGCATTTACGAGTACAGATTATACGGCGTATTTTGAGACCATACCATCGGCGGAAGTGAATCGCGTTTTAAGCATGGAAGCAGAGCGCTTCGCCCACTTAAAGCTGCGCGATAAAGATTTTCAAAGTGAAATTAAAGTGATTATGGAAGAGCGCAGAATGCGCACCGAAGACGACCCTAACTCGCGCATGTTTGAAGAATTATCGGCTGCATCTTTGCGTTTGCACCCGTATCGCAACCCTGTGATTGGTTGGATGCAGGATTTGGAAGCCTTAACCATTGAAGATGTCCGCGCTTTTTATAAGCAACATTATGTGCCTGCCAATGTGACTGTGGTTGTGGTGGGTGATGTTGATTTTAAACAGGTTAAGAGGACAGTAGCAAAAACATTTGCCAAGATGAAAGCGAGAAAAGTAGCACCACGCTTTAACCCCACAGAGCCCGAACCTTTGGGTGCTAAGCGGGTGGAAGTGGTGATTCCTGCGCAGTTGCCATTGATTGCGTTTACCATGCCTGTGCCATCTTGGGTGCCGCATCACAATGATAAACAAGCCGCAGCCATTGCACTTGCCACAGAGATGTTGGCAGGCGGAAAATCAGCCATATTGAATCAGGTGTTGGTGAATGAAAAGCGGGTTGCGATTGCTGCGGGTGCTGGTTATGACCCATTTACCATGGGTTTAGATTTATGGTATGCCTACGGCTCTACTGGTATTGGGCAAGATACAGCCAAATTTGAGCAAGCATTTTGGGCATTGATGGATAAGATGGGTAAGGAGCTGCCCAACGAACGTAAGTTTGAAGCAGCTAAACGCCGCATGATTGCCAACACTGTGTTTTCCCAAGATTCCTTGTATTTAAGAGCCAAACATATTGGCATTTTGGAGACAGTGGGCATTGGCGCAGACGAAAAAGATAGATGGCTTGATTTGATTCGCGCAGTGACCCCTGAACAAGTGCGTGATGTTTTTAAAACATGGTTTATTCAAAGTCGTGCAACCACAGGGTTGTTGTTGCCTAAGGCGGTGAAGTAATGAGATTATTTTATTGGGTTGCATTGATATTTTTCGGCATAACACAAGCACAAGCAACCACACCTGTGCAGCAACACACCATGAAAAATGGCCTAAATATTATGCTGATGGAAGCGCATCATGTGCCTATGGTGGCAATGAAACTCATCATGCCAGCGGGCAGCCGATTTGACGCTCAAGATAAGGGTGGTTCGGCAGCATTATTGGCAGCAATGCTCACCGACCATACGGTAAAACATGATTATCTAGCTTGGGCAGGCAAATTGGATGACGCATCCATTCTATTGGGTGCAGGTACGGACAAAGACAGCTTATCCATTTCACTGACGGTGCTCAAAGAAGCTATGGATGAGGGTATAGATGCGTTTAGTGAAGCTTTATTGCAACCAGGTTGGGATAAGCAACGCTTTAAACTCAAACAACAAAATACGATTTCTGGTTTGACCAAAGCCCAAGAAGAAGCAGGTACATTTTCAGCCATTGCAGAAGGTGAATTGCTGTTTCCCAGCCACCCTTATGGGCATCCGACATCAGGAACATTGGATTCAGTAAAAAACATCACCTTGCGTGACCTAAAAACACTTTATGCGCAGCAAGTGAAACCCGTGGGTGCAACGCTTGCCATGAGCGGTGACATCACCATGGATGAAGCGGTGAAGCTAGTGCAACGTTATTTGGGTAATTGGCATGGTGCGCCGAAAAAGGTACTTGCTGATATTGAAAAACCCACACCTTCAGATAAAAAAGAAAGACATCATGTGATGGACAAGCATCAAATGTTGATTGAGTGGGTACGCCTTGGCCCATCGCGTCACGATGATGATTATATCACCATGATGGTGCTTAACCACATGCTTGGTGGCGGCGGTTTCGGCTCACAACTGATGGAAGAAATTCGAGAGAGACGTGGGTTAACCTATGGGGTGTATTCCTACTTCCAACCCTACGAAACCCATGGTGCATACATCATTCGTTTGCAAACACGATCTGATCAAGCAGAAGAAGCAGAGGTGGTGTTAAAACAAGTGCTTGCAGACATGACATCGGGAAAGATCACCCAAGATATGTTGGATAAAAGTAAAACGAATTTGATGGGTGGTTTTGCCCAACGTATGGATTCCAATCGTGAACGGGTTGGGCTGTTAGCCATGATGGGTTTTTATCATCGCCCGTTAAATTACTTAGAAAACTGGACGAAAAGCGTTGAATCCGTCACCCTTGCCGATGTGTTACAGGGCGCAAAAAAATATTTACAACCTGATGATTGGAAACAAATCTGGGTTGGTCCTGAGCAAGAGCGATAAGGAAAGGTTATGAAAACCGTTTTAGTTGTTGAAGATTCGAATACAAGCCGTGATGTGACCAGCCACTTTTTGCAACAAGGTGGTTTTCGTGTGCTGGAAGCTGAAGATGGTCAAGATGCCTTAAATATTTTGCGCGAGCGCCATGTCGATTTGATTTTAACTGATATTATGATGCCAAACCTTGATGGATGGGGTTTGTATCGTGAAATTCGAGCGGATAAAAGCTTTAATTTAACACCCTTTGTATTTTTATCGGTGTTGGATGATATTGATGACCAAATCAAAGGTTTAACATTAGGTGTGGATGATTATTTAACCAAACCTGTAACACCCATGCAACTGATTGCACGGGTGAACACGGCATTGATGCGCAGCGAGCGCTTATCCAAATATTTTTATAGAAATCCTGTTACCGAGCTTGAAACATCAGGGTATTTTAAGCAGCGCTTTATGCAAGAAATTGATCGGTGCAGGGATGCTAATCAAGATTTAAGTTTGGTTGTTGTAGGCATTGGTAATTATGTCTCTTTGGTGCGTGGTCAAGCCGAATGGTTTGCTGAAAGTGCGTCAAGAGAAGCTGGTGCTGCAATTAAAGCTGAAGCGCGTTCCTATGACGTGGTTGCTGATATGGGGCAAGGATGTTTTGCGATTTTACGTCCCAATGAAACGGTTGAAAAAGCCAAGGCTTGGGCAGAAGACTTGAGCAAAAACTGGGATGTTACGCTGGTTTGGCCAGATACGGAACAACGGATTAGTGTGGATGTTGGTTTTACCTGTGATGCTGTATCCCCTGGGGATGACAATGCGCTGGCAATATTGAAGAAAAATTTAGCTTCGTTTGAACGTAAGTGGTAAACACTTAAACACAATCACATGAGAATCACAGCAGGGGGAAATCGAGGTCGCACATTACGTGTGCCTGATATTGAAGGTTTGAGACCCACCCCATCCAGAGTACGTGAAGCATTGTTTAATATATTGGGCGACATTGAAGGTTCATCCTTTTTAGATTTGTTTTCTGGTAGTGGCATCATGGCGCTTGAAGCATTATCGCGTGGCGCATCACGTGCTGTAAGTTTAGAATCTGATCGCCAAGCTACGCGTGCCATGCAAAGTATTCAACGTGACTGGGTCATTGAAGGCTGGTTGATTCAAGCTGTTCAATTGCCGCATGGGCTTCCCAACAATACCCATTTTGATGTGATTTATGCTGACCCACCTTATGGGCAAGGGTTGGCAGAACTAATCCCACTGTGGTTATCCGAGCATCAAATCACATACAATTCACTGATTATTGAAGAAGCAAGTCGCAACACATTGCACTGGCAGCAAGGTTTTACGCCTACCCAATCGCGAAAATACAGCGAAACAACCTTGTACTTTTTTCAGCCTGATATAGAAGTCGCTATATGAAAACTGCAATTTACCCAGGCACATTCGACCCGATTACCCTTGGGCATGTTGATGTGGTGCAGCGCGGCTTAAAATTATTCGATAATATTATTATTGCCGTTGCAGATAGCCCCAAAAAAAGCCCAATGTTTGATGTGCAACAACGCTTAGATATGGTGAATGCAACCTTTGTGGGTGAAAGCCGAATTCAAGCCTTAAGTTTTGATGGGTTATTGGTCAACTTGGCGCAAACGCATCAAGCCTGTGCCATTCTTCGTGGGCTTAGAGCTGCATCGGATTTTGAATATGAATTTCAGTTGGCGGCAATGAATCGAAAATTGGATGCGGATATTGAATCGGTATTTGTGATGGCGAGAGAAGAATATACCTTTGTATCATCCAGCTTTATTCGTGAAATTTCTAGCATGGGTGGGGATGTGAATGCCTTGGTGCCTGAAGCGGTGCGCCAACATTTGCCACAAGGTAAAGGATAAACCATGAGCACACCTGATTTAAGTATAAAATTTGCAGGACTAACACTGCAAACACCTTTGGTTTTGCTGTCAGGGTGTGTGGGTTTTGGCGAGGAATACACGCGCATTGAAGGTTTCTCCAACAAAGATGTGGGCGCAGTGATTCT
>CAMZLX010000165.1 GCA_947311795.1 uncultured Zetaproteobacteria bacterium | reverse complement strand
TTAACCACGCCTAATGATGCGCTGGAGTTTGCTATTGTCGGTGCGACAGCATTGGGGCTTGGCACGGGTTTGTTTTATGACCCATTAATGTGCCGAAAGGTATTGGATGGTTTGTCGGATTATTTAAGTAAACATGGCATGTCCAGTTATCAAGAGCTGGTTGGCAGTTTAAATCTTCAATGATACGTTTTTTCTTTGTTATCTCGCTTCTTTTTTGCGCGCAAACAATTATTGCGGGGACGCTCTCATGGGTTAGTCAAGAAAGGTGGGTTACTGTTCAAAGGGTATTGGATGGTGATACATTCAAAACAACACAAGGTGAAAAAATTCGTTTGCTGGGCATTAATACACCTGAAATCAGACATGACACCAGCCCCGCACAACCTTTTGGCAATGCTGCAAAAAAGGTTTTAACTCGCTTAATTGAAGGGAAGCAGGTGCGTTTAGGCTTTGATAAAGAGAAAAAAGATAAATATGGGCGCACTTTGGCACATGTTTATTTGCGTGATGGATTGTGGGTAAATGCAGAATTGGTGAGGTTGGGCATGGCGCATGTTTATACTTTTGTACCCAACATAAAAAAGGCTAAAGCGCTTACCCATATTGAAAATAGCGCGATTCAGAATAAGATTGGCATGTGGGCGCATTCGCGTTGGAAAATACTTAAGCCTAAAGACTTGAGTCAAAGGGTTCTAGGGCAATTTAGACTTATTCATGGAATTTTAATGAAAGGTAATAAGAGTTTGTGGCGCTTGCAGTTGGGTAAATTGGCTGTAACTGTACCAAAGAAGTATCGTAAGTGGTTTGGGCGAGGGCTCAAGTTTAAAGCGGGCGATTCAGTTTTGGTTCGGGGCAGGTTAAGAATGTCCAAAAAAGGGCAGTGGTTTATTAGTGTGCATACACCAACAGATATTGTACGTTTTGTTGGCAACTGATTTGCTAAGTAAGGTGAGTTAGAAAGATTGAATAAGATTTAGAATATAAAAGGGTGATTTATGGGTTTTATTTTTCGTCAATGTTTTGCAATAATGCTTCTGCTTTCTTTTGCAAATGTTTCATATGCAAAAGATGTGTATGAACCAACGTATACAGACTTAGATTTAAATGTTGAGCTTTTGGATTCAAGCTTGTTGGTTGCGGATAGCCGTGCACCATCGGCACCATCCAGTGTGCCAAACATTCCAGACTCTGCATTCAAAAAACCTGATGTAACGGCAAACAATGTGCATATGTATTTGGGTTTGGCATCTATGGCACTTGGTGCGCTCACTGCAATTTCTGCGCCTGAATCGGCTGACCCAGACTTGTTAAACAGTGTTCATTATAAAGCAGGCAAACTTTCATGGCAGCTTGGTGCGGCAGCGATTGGAACGGGGCTTTGGACGCATTGGGATGACTTTCATATTGAAGATGGTCTCTTTGATAGAGATAATTTGCATGTAATTTTAGGCACACTGGGTGTGATTGGTTATTATTTAGCCGTACAAAGTGCTGTGGATGAATACAATAATATTGGTTACCCATCTACTGACCATTCATCAGCAGGCGTTTTGGGTGGTAGTGCAATGATTACTGCCATTGCAATCACTTGGTAAAGATAAAAGAGAACAGGAGCATATGATGAAGAAAGTTTTGATTGTAGCAGCCATGCTGAGCGCAGCGCCGATGTTGGCACAAGCAGGAGAAGGTGGCGCAGCTATCCATGGTCTTTTGGACAAATACAAATCTGAAGGTGCAGGTCCTTTCAGCGCTGAAGCAGGCAAGAAAATGTGGACGCAGGTGATACCTTTTGAAAAGAAAGGTGAAATGTTTACAGATAGAAGTTGCGCAACCTGTCACAATTCCCCTCCGACAACCCCTGGTAAACATAAAAAAACAGGTAAAGAAATTGCGCCTATGACCTTGGCATCTTTTGGCATTAACAAAAAAACGGGGGAAAAAGAACCGCGTTTTGGTGTTGAGAAGAAAGTCAGGAAATGGTTTAAACGCAACTGCAAGTGGACGTATGGCAGAGAATGTACACCGCAAGAGAAAGGTGACTTTTTGACCTATTTCAAATCACTATAACGAATCTATAAATAAAAGAGAGAGCACGAATATGATGAAACGAATACTTTTATTGGCTGTATTGATGATGTTTTCGCAACAGGCCTTGGCTGAGAGTTTTTTTACAAACTTGTTTCGCTTTAAGGGTGTAGCGCCAGTGAAAAATGACTTGTATGAAGAAGGCTGTGCGGAATGTCATTATGCATATCAGCCCGGTCTTTTGCCCAAGCGCTCATGGGAAAAGTTGATGTTAGCCGATGAGCTGGAAGACCATTTTGGTGAGGTTGCCGACCTTGAAGAAGAAGACCGCATAGAAATTTTAAATTTCTTGGTTGAAAATGCTGCAGACACGTCTTTTTATAAGCGTTCAAGCAAAATCAATCGCTCTATTCCAGATGATGCTACACCACTTCGTATCACTGAAGTGCCATACATCAAACGCAAACATAAGCCCATGACAGATAAATATGTCAAAAACAATCCAAAGGTGAAATCATTGATTAATTGCAATGCTTGCCATAGGGAAATTGATAAAGGCATTTTTGATGATGACACCATCCTCATTCCGAACTATGGTTACTGGAGTGAGTTGGATGATGATTAAATATTATGTTTAGCATCACATTGTTTTAATGTTGCTGCACATAAAGTTCATTTAACCAGTTTAGCCATAACGGCAAAATAAGGAGAAAAGATTATGAAAAAGATTATTTTAACAGCAGCCATGCTTGGTGCAGTAGCGATGAGCGCGACCTCTGCAAGCGCCAATACGGGAGCAGCAACAGCGTTTGATGCGCATTATCTGAATAACTCTAACTGTGCAACTTGTCATACTTCAACGTTCACGCCAGCGACAACATTAACAGCCATTGGTACTGCATGGAAAGTCAATGGCGGCACTAAAGATGCGGGGCCAACAACCCAAGCTCAGTGGGATACTTTAGATGGAGATGCTGCGATAACAACAGCGGGCTTTACTAAAGATCCAAGCTGGACATTGCCAGCTGCTACAACTACACCAGTGGAAACATCAGATGGCGGAGGCGGTGGATGTATCACTTCATCAGTCACAACACCATTGATGATGGTATTGGCAATGTTGTCTTTGGGCTTTTTTGTTCGTCGTAAAAAAAGCTAATTTAGAATGACGATTTAAGCCCTTTGAAGAGGAATTTTCAAAGGGCTTTTTCTTTGGAGAATATCATGAAAAAAACATTAAAACATTTATTGGCACTTTCAGTTTTGCTTGGTATAAGCGCCACACAAGCTAATGCAGAAGCGCAAGCCTTAACAAACTTACAAACTTATTCGGGTGTAAATCCTATCCAGACATCATGTGCTACATGTCATTCAACCATACCTTCGTTAAATACTTTTGGTACAGCTTTTAGAAATGCGGGTGGAACAAAAGGAGCGGGATATGTACTGACAGGTGCAGCATCAACGACATTGCTAAATTCAGATGCTGATGGTGATGGAATATCCAATCTAGCTGAATTACAAGCAGGAACCAATCCTGCGGGTGATGGTATTACCACCACAAATACACAAACTGCCACCACAACAGGTTGCATAACATCAGACTTAACCATGCAAGCACTGATGTTTCTTGGATTATTCACAGCAACTTTTCTTGTCACGCGAAAGAAAGCCAAAAATACAAATTCTAAGAAAGGATAAATAATATGAAAACAGGGAATATTTTTCAATTAGGCGCCGTTTCGTTAATTGCGTTGGGTAGTGCGGTGATTCAACCGCAAGTGGCAAGTGCTTTTGGGGCATATTTAACGGATGTAAATACGACTTATGGTTCCAGCTATACCAATTGTTTGGTATGTCATAGTACTGCAGCTGGCGGCACAGATAAAGGTGTAACCGCTTTTGCAAACCAGTACAGAGTCACACATTCAGCAGCAAGTATTGCTAGCTTGGATGCAGATAATGATGGTTTTACCAACGCTCAGGAGGGCAACGTGTCAGCGGATTTGAATAGTGCGCTAAGCTCACCTTTTACAATTGCAGTGGCAGCAGCAACCGTGGCAGATACGCTTTTAACCAACTTTGTGGTGAAAGGTGATGGTGCAGCCGTAGCGCAGGTATTTTCTGATCCATATACACTTGCAACCGCAGGTAAAGAGATTTTAGGCGGGCAAAGCGTAACCGTAAATTCAGGCGTTACAGATATTTATTATAAAGCAGCGGGAGTCGATTCAACTGCATTGTTGTATATGGTTGATCCATACGGTCAAGGAACATTATCACCTATGGGTTCAGGTTGGACAGCAAATCCTGATGGTAGCCTACATATTGTTGCTTTACCTGCAGGTGTAACACAAGTCACAGGTGTTTTGGTTCGCACTATACCAACGGTCACGACGACTGGCGGCGGCACATTTATCCCGACTTCTGGCGACAATGATGGCGAAGGTGATGATGGAGAAAGCACACAAGCTGGTTGTTTGACTTCATCGTTGAGTACGCCAATAAGCCTGTTTGGTTTCATGATAGGGTTCACATTATTATTGCGTCGTAAAGTGGTAAAATAATGAGCTTTAAGGTAAGGCTTCCCATTTTGGTATGTGTGATTTTATCACCGCTAACTGGTTTTGCCCAAAGCCAATATGTTGGACCACTTAATGCAGGGCTTGGCAATGGTGCATCTGTATCCTGTAGTGCATGTCACTCAGGTAGCCCTAGTGGTGGCAATGCAAACTTACCCATGGCTGGGACTTGGCGTAGTGGTGCAAATTTAGCCTTGTCGGACAGTGATGGTGATGGATTTAATAATGCGCAAGAAGTGTATGGCTCTTTTACAGATTTTAATGTTGCAGGTATCACACCGTTTACCAAGGCAGTGGGTGGCATGGCACTGGCGAATGTTTATGTTGTTGGAGATGCGGGAGCAATAGAGGCAGCCGTGCCTTCAACTTTAACGATTACAGCAGATAGCCAAGTGTTGGGGAATACAGCTGTAAACATTGCAG
>CAMZLX010000164.1 GCA_947311795.1 uncultured Zetaproteobacteria bacterium | reverse complement strand
CACCCACCAATTCAGAAGCACATCTAGCTGTGCTTCCTGCTACAAAATGCTCCATCAGCCGCAACTGTTTTGAATAGCTTAATCGACTCTTCCTCATGCTGCCCCTCACCATAACTATTTCTAGTTATCTGGGACAGCCCCTAATATTGAATATGAATCTGATAAATTTGAACAACAAATTCGACATGCTCTCTTTGCCATTGAAAAAGAATATCCACCCATCGATATGATGTTTCTTTATCGCATCATTGATTGGACAGGTAAACTTGCGGATATTTCACAGCGTGTAGGCTCTCGTTTACAACTGTTGTTGGCACGTTAAGAGGTTAATCATGGAATCCATTATTATCGCAAATGCAGATATTTATATCACACTCGCTATTGTTTTTGGTTTGTTTATGGCATGGGGTATTGGTGCCAATGATGTTGCCAACGCCATGGGGACATCCGTAGGTTCTGGTGCGTTAACTTTTAAACAAGCCGTTATTATTGCTGCTATTTTTGAATTTGTAGGTGCCGTCCTTGCTGGTGGTGAAGTCACCAAAACCATACGGAAAGGTATTATTGATGTATCCTCACTTGGTGATACACCTGAAATACTTGTTCATGGTATGCTTGCATCCCTTTTGGCTGCTGGTTGCTGGTTACTTATCGCGACAAGGAAAGGTTGGCCTGTCTCCACAACACACTCAATCGTTGGTGCTATTGTTGGGTTTGCGCGGTGTGTATTGGCATGGATGCTGTACACTGGGGAAAAGTCGGCACTATTGCACTAAGTTGGGTAACCTCACCACTGCTTGCAGGAAGTATAGCATTTTTCTTATTCCGTAGTATTCAAAAGCTAATTATCAACACTGAAGATCCATTGGAACGGGCTAAAAAATACGTCCCTATGTACATCTTTATTGTTGGTTTCATCATTGCCATGGTCACCATGGTTAAAGGGCTAAAACATGTTGGGGTAAAACTCCAGTTTAATGAGTCTGCCATGATTGCTGCTGGTATCGGTCTATTTATTATGGTCTTGGGTACGATCATGATTCGCCGTCTTAAATTTGACCCCACAGATGATAGGGACTTTCATTTCTCTAACATGGAAAAAATATTTGGTGTTTTAATGATTTTTACAGCTATCGCAATTGCCTTTGCACATGGCTCCAATGATGTGGCAAATGCCATCGGTCCTGTTGCAGCCATTATTAGCTTAGCAAACAGTGCTGGTGAAATTGCGGCGAAATCAGCTACTCCGATTTGGATACTTTTACTTGGCGGTGGCGGTATTGTGCTTGGTTTAGCAACCTATGGTCACAAAGTGATTGCCACAGTGGGCTCAGGTATTACTGAATTAACACCTAGCCGAGGTTTTGCAGCGACACTTGGTGCAGCCATCACCATTGTTTTTGCATCAGCAGTAGGTTTACCCATCTCAACCACACATACCCTCGTTGGTGGTGTACTCGGTGTTGGTCTGGCAAGAGGGATTGGTGCGCTTAACATTGGTGTTATCCAAACCATCTTTATGTCATGGATTGTGACCTTGCCTGCAGGCGCAACCCTCGCCGTAATATTCTACTATGTTTTACAACTAACGCTAGGCTAATTGAGCCTTCATTTAAAGGTCAGCTGATGCTGACCTTTTTTATGAGGTTTCGCACATCATCTGCTGATATACCTTCATCACGCAAGGATTTAATCGTGGTTGAACCTTTGCTTTTAGCAAGCCGTGTACCTTGCGTATCCAACAATAAATCATGATGAATATATAAAGGCGAAGAATACCCCAGCAAAAGCTGCAATACACGGTGTACGGGCGTGCTGTCACGCAAGTCTCTACCACGAATCACATGCGTGATATGTTGCGCTGCATCATCCACCACCACTGCCAAATGATAACTGAGCTGAATATCTTTGCGCCCAATCACCACATCACCGATGTCATTCAAGTTAAACCACTGTTTCTTTTCATCACCATCTAACCAATATAAATCGTGATTAGCCAGTATGGTTGTCACTTTTTGGCTATGCAAACGCCATGCGTAGGCTGTATATTGTTTTCGTTCCAAAACTTCTTCTGCATTCAAATATCGGCACGTTTTGGGATAATTATCCAGTGCATGTGTATGCATTGTGTTTGTCTGAATTTCTTTTCGGGTGCAAAAGCAGGGGTACAATACACCCATATCAATCAGTTTATGCAGCGCTTTATTATAAGTTTCCAAGCGTTGACTTTGATGGATCATTTCACCATCAAAGGATAACCCCATCCAAGCCAAATCATCCATCATTTGTTGTTTGAACTCAGGTTTGCAACGTGTGAAATCAATATCTTCAATGCGCAACAACAATGCCGCGTCATGTTCTTTTGCCCAACGTTCACACTGCAGGGCTGAATAGATATTACCCAAATGCAGCAAACCTGTGGGTGATGGTGCAAACCGTGTTTTAAATATCATTCAATTAAGCTGATGGCTGGGGTTTAGCCTCAAGTATAGGTTGCCCTTCTTTAATACGTTCAGGGCGCAATAAAGCATAAATTTCATCACCAAGCTGTAATTCTAGGTCATCATGTACAATTTGCGACTGCCCATCACGCACCACAGCCAAAGGTTGCACACCACTTGGAATACGCAATTGCTTAAAACTTAAACCAGCAAGCTCAGATGTTTCATCCACTACCTTGGTATCAAAGACCAAACGTTTCCGTGTAGCTTGGTCATGCCAATAACTGAATGTATATGGTTTTGCAAAGAGACGTTTAGCACTTAACTGGTGCATCAAGCTGCTATATTTCTTTTCATCACCATCTTCTAAAGTCACATACACATCTTGCACATGAAACATATCATGTGCCAAACGCGCTATATGTAGATTATGGTCGGATGAACCTGTCATGACAATGACCGTATCAATTTCTTCAGCGTGAATCACTTCCATATACAAAGGGTCAAGCGCATTGCCACGTACAGCAGTAAACCCTGCTTGTTTGAGATTTGATACGACTTGCCCATTCATATCCAAAAAGCGAACTTCCCTATCTTCGCTCAGCAAACGCCCCAGTTCGGCTCCCACTTGTCCACCACCCACAATCAATACAGAGCGGTCGCTACCACCTTCAACCTGCAACCATTTACTCATGGGTTTGGCAAGAAAACTATATAAAAACACAGATACAATAATGATGATATACACCAAAGCGAGTAAGGTTTCTGCATCAGGATTTCCCGCTTCCATCAAAATAATCGAGAATAATGAGGTTACACCTGCGGCAACCACACCTCTGGGTGCCATAAACGCAAGAAATGTAACCTGCCGTTTATTAAGTTGCCCACCAACCGTGGACAACCAAACCGCCAATGGGCGCACAAACACCGCCAACACAGCAAAAATAACTAAACCTTGCCACAACCATGCAACCATCACATTCAAATCCAAATTGGCAGCCAAAAGTACAAACAACATAGAAATAAGCAGCATGGATAGGCTGCCTTTAAAATGTTTAAGATTTTGTAAATCAGAAATATCCATGCGTTGCAACACAGCACCCGATACCAACACTGCCAACAAACCTGCTTGTGAGCTTAATTGGTCAGCAAAAAGGAATATACCCCAAGCCGTTGCCAAACTAAGCACCACCCTGAGCTCTAAACCTTGTGCAACATTGTGGCGCAAGGCTAGACCCAACAACCAGCCACCAAAACCACCCACCAGCGCACCCACCACAAATTTAACCATGATTTCTTGAAAGCTATGCAGTGCGTCCAGTTCGGGAAGAAGTACAATTTGCAGCATAACAATCGCAAGGATTGCCCCAACCGCATCCACCAACATGGCTTCACCAGTGAGAATATGGCTCACATTTCTCTCCAAACGGACTTGTCGCACAATGGGCATAATCACTGTTGGACCACCCACCGCTACCAATGCACCAAACAACAGTGAAACTGACCAATCCATACCAATCAACCAATGAACAGTTACACCACCAAGCAGCATGGTTAGCAGCGGTGCAACAATCACCAAACGACCAACCGTCCAGCCATGTTCTTTTAATGTTTTAAGGTTGAGGTTTAATCCACCTTCAAATAAAATTACAGCAAGACCCAACTCAATCAAGGTATGCAGCGCACCCTCAAGCAAATTGGCTTGAATAATGTTTAAACCATACGTGCCTAAGGACATGCCTGCTACCAACCAAATGATAATGGGTGGAAATTTTAACCGTGCCGCCACTAATTGTGCGCCCACAGCAATCAATACTGTAATAATAAAAGCGCTTGTAGGCGTCGCATCAATCAACATATTTAAACTTTATCCAATGGCAACCACACAGTCCATTTCGACTTTCGCAGCCAATGGAAGTGCTGCGACGGCAACTGTTGACCGTGCAGGTTTGTGCGCACCCAACCAATCGGCATAAATTTGATTCACAGTTGCAAAGTCATTCATATCTTCTAAAAAAATAGTGACCTTTACAATTTGATTTAAGCGCGCACCCGCTTGCTCAATCACAGCCGTTAAATTTTTGACCACTTGTTTGGCTTGGCTTGCCACATCATCAGCAACCATTTCCCCCGAGCTTGGGTTTAAACCGATTTGCCCTGATGTATAAAGCATATCACCGCATTGAACCGCTTGACTGTATGCGCCTACTGCTTTGGGCGCATGCTCTGTATGAAT
>CAMZLX010000163.1 GCA_947311795.1 uncultured Zetaproteobacteria bacterium | reverse complement strand
TGCAAGCAAGTTGATGTTTAGTTTTTCTTCTTATGGAACTGAACATATAAGGTAATATTTTTCGTTCATTTCTTTTTCAGAAAAGAAACGAACCACAAATTAGCAGGACAGATAATTTGGGCGTTGGTAAACGGGGCTTGCCCCGAAAGGCAGGATGCCTTGAGCCAAAGAAATAAAAAATTAGATAGTTGGAGTTATGTTGTCTAAAGTTTTAGAAGGTAAACATATATTGCTTGGCGTAGGTGGTGGTATTGCTGTGTACCGCGCTGTGGAATTGATGCGTTTGTTTATCAAACAAGGTGCGCAAGTTCAGGTGGTGATGACCAAATCAGCACAAGAATTTGTCACACCTTTAACTTTTGAAGCTTTGTCGGGCAATAAGGTGCATACTGACTTGTTCGACCTCACTGAACAACATGGCATGGGGCATATCCAGCTTGTGCGCTGGGCGGATATGGTGGTGGTAGCACCTGCAACAGCCAACCTCATCACCAAAATCGCCAGAGGCATTGCAGAAGATTTGTTGACCACGCTTTTACTTGCCAGCGAAGTGCCTGTGTTGGTTGCGCCTGCGATGAATGTGTCCATGTGGGGCTCGGCAGGTAATCAAGCCAATATCAAGTTGTTGCAGGAACGCGGGTTTTACATGATTGAACCTGTGGCAGGTGAACTGGCTTGCGGCGAAGTGGGTGCAGGTCGTTTGGCAGAACCATCCGACATTAAACAAGCAGTTTTGCCCATGTTAACCGAGCAGAGTTTGAAAGGGCAAACATGGGTCATCAATGCAGGACCCACATGGGAAGCTTGGGATGCGGTGCGGATATTAACCAACCGTGCCACGGGCGCGTTGGGGGCAAAGCTTGCTGATGCGGCTGCCATTCGTGGTGCAAAAGTGATTTTCATTGCGGGAAAAGGCACACCGCAAACACGAAATGATGTGCAACGGGTGAATGTGGAAAGTGCGGTAGAGATGTTGGATGCTTGTTTGCGATATG
Organism: uncultured Zetaproteobacteria bacterium; assembly: GCA_947311795.1. Classification (GTDB taxonomy): domain Bacteria; phylum Pseudomonadota; class Zetaproteobacteria; order Mariprofundales; family Mariprofundaceae; genus Ghiorsea. Next base: position 14,671 of record CAMZLX010000163.1, on the reverse strand, counting down.
CACAAGGTGCAGATGTGTTTGTGGGTACGGCGGCAGTCAGTGATTATCATTTTTCTGAAACAAAAGCGGGCAAACTCAAACGCCAAGGCAGCGGCAGCATTCAAGTCGAACTGGTTGAAAATCCTGATATTATTCAAGCTGTTGCAGCTATGGATAAACGACCCAGTAAGGTGATTGCTTTTGCTGCGGAAAGTGAAAACCATGTTCAGTTCGCCAAAGATAAGTTGGCGCGTAAAAGTGTGGATGCCATTGTTGCCAATGATGTGTCGAATATGGGCGCAAATACTGCTTCGGGTTATTATGTGACGGCGAATGATGTGGTTGAACTCGAAGCCCAAGATAAAACAAGTTTTGTTTCTTGCTTAATTCAGTCCATCACCAGATAATACCTTGGCTTACACGCTTGGAATGATGGCTGGTGTCGCGCACTACAATCATGGTTTCTTCTTCCATGTCTTGCTCTGTGAGTGTGGACGATTGGCTCGCCCACTTGGAAGCGGTGGGGACAACGCTGACAAACGTCACTTGGGTTAAAAGTATACTTCCAAAGTTGCACTTACGAGTTGAATCCGCGCGATACGATTTGATTTATCCGTTATAAATAGTACCTGATTGTTGTCGGTAATCTTTCAGTACTTGTGCGGCTTTGTCGCGCAGGATTTCTGGGGTGACGTTGATGCCCCGTTTTTCTAATTCGTCTATCCAATTGGGGTGTTTAGCACCTTCATCGAAACCAATGGATTCAGCGTCTGTTGAAGTTGCAGCAAAAGCTAAATGTTTGATGCCCGACCACGGCATTGTACCAAAACACATGGCACATGGCTCGCAACTGGTGAGCAATTCAAAATCACCGTGTTCGGCGAGGTTGAAGGTCTGCAGCGACTGTTGAGCAAGAATAATGGCGGTCATTTCAGCATGGTTGGTGCAGTTGTGGCTGGGGATGACGATATTAACTCCCACAGCCAACAACTGTTGATTCTGCATATCAAAAATAGCGGCGGCAAAAGGGCCGCCTGTTTGATGTTTAATGTTTTGTTGTGCCAACTTGATGGTGAAATCCATGCGCGATTCAAGGCTGGAAAAATCACCATGAATTTGCACACAAGTGCTGACCCAATCCTTGACCCATGCAGGTAGGTTGAAACCAGTGCTTGCTGTTTGAACAGTGTAAGCTGGAATGGTTTAAACCTTAATGCCTAAAGTGGCGAATGCCTGTGTAAATCATAGCAAGCCCATGTTCATCAGCTGCTTTCACCACTTCTTCATCACGAATTGAACCACCGGGTTGAATCACAGCCGTTGCTCCTGCTGCTGCGAGTGCATCCACACCATCACGGAAGGGGAAGAATGCATCAGATGCTACGGCTGAACCTTGAATAGCTTCCCCACCATGTTGTACAGCAATGCGGGTAGAGGTGACACGGTTCATTTGACCTGCACCCACGCCTAAAGTTACACCACCTTTGGCAAATACAATCGCATTGGATTTCACATGTTTGGCAACTGACCACGCAAACATCATATCTGCCCACTCTTCTTCTGTGGGTTGGCGTTTGGTTACCACTTTACACATATCACGGGTTAAAATATGGTCATCGCGTTCCTGAATTAACAAACCACCACTGACACGTTTGAAATCAAGCCCACCAGCTACGGGAGCAACCGATGGTGCAAGCAGCACACGTAAATTCTTTTTCGCACTTAATGTTGCCAATGCTTCATCAGAAAAACCCGGTGCAATCACTACTTCCATAAATGTTTGGGCGATGAGTGATGCAGTCTCATTGTCCAAAGGTTGATTGAATGCAGCAATGCCACCAAAGGCTGATGTGCTATCAGCAGCGCGAGCGCGTTCATAGACTTCGGCTTGGGTGCCACTCACCGCCACACCACAAGGGTTGGCATGTTTGACAATCACGGCTGCATTTTCTGAGAAATCGCGTACACAAGCAAAGGCTGCATCAGCATCTGCGATGTTGTTATAAGAAAGAGCCTTGCCTTGCAAGACTTCACAATCTGCAAGTGAAACAACAGGGTCTTCCACGTCGGCATAAAATGCGCCAGCTTGATGCGGGTTTTCACCATAACGCAATTCATCGGCGGTTTTGATAAATTGGCGGGTGAAAATATCAGGAAATGCACGTTTACTACCATCCGTGTTTAATGCAGAGAAGTGATTGGCAATCGCACCATCATAAGCTGCGGTATGGGCATAAGCTTTGACCGCCAAACCACGGCGCTTGTTCACATCCAATGAACCATCTTTCATCGAATCAATCACCATGTCGTAATCGGAAGGGTCAACCACGATAGTGACAAATGCATGATTCTTTGCCGCAGCGCGAACCATGCAAGGGCCACCAATATCAATGTTTTCAATCGCATCATCAATCGTACAAGCTTCTTTAGCCACGGCTTCACGGAAAGGGTATAGGTTGACACAGACCACATCAATACGCTCAATACCATGTTCTTTCATGGAAGCCAAATCACCTTCATTATCTCGTCTAGCCAAAATGCCACCATGCACTTTGGGGTTGAGGGTTTTGACGCGACCATCCATCATTTCGGGGAAACCTGTGTAGTCGGAGACATCTCGAACTTCAATATTTGCTTCACGTAAAAGTTTAGCTGTGCCACCTGTGGAGAGTAGGCTGAACCCTTGTTGAATCAAATTCTGGGCAAAGCTTTCGATGCCAGTTTTGTTGGACACGCTTAGAAGTGCGTATTTGATGGAAGATGCTGATGTCATAACCAAACCTCGAGTGTATATAAGTTGGCGCAGGCTACGGATTGTGTAAGCAAGCGCAACGGATACAAATATGTAATAATTCAATAGCTTGCTGGATTTTTTAACTACCAGCGTCTAGGCTATGGCTTATGGCATTGAATGAGCAAGAGTTAACCTACGCATATCAAGGGCTTTTGCATGCCTTTCCTGAAGATTTGCACATTGCTCGACCCATGATTCAAATGCTGCAAGATAGAGGGGATAACGAAGCGGCAAGAGATTTGGCTATGGATATGGCGAGACGGATGCTGGCTTTGGGTTATTCCACCTATGCGTTGGCATTCATTACCATTTGTGAGCAGCTGAAACATCCTGATACGGATGAAATCGAATCCATCAAAACCATGGCGGAATTAACGCTGAGTGCCACACATCAAGATGATGATGTGAAGATGTTTGAATTGATTGAAACCTTGTCTGACTCCGAAGCCAAAGACTTTCTTAGAAAGGGAACAATTCTTGAAGTTCAAAAAGGCGAAAGCATTGTTAAACAAGGTGAAATAAGCCGTAAATTTTATTTGATTTTGGACGGCACTATGCGGGTTCATGTAAAAACACGAAGCGGGCAAGATATTGATTTAACCAACCTACAAAAAGGTGAGTTTTTTGGTGAGTTTGCCTGCGTGTATCACCTTCCGCGCACAGCTACGGTGACCGCGTCATCCAAAGTTACCGTGCTTGAATTCGATAATGAGGTGATTACTGAATTGGTAGATACTTCGCCTGAAGCTGGCGAGAGTTTAATGGGCTTCGTAAAGCGCCGCATGATTGCATCGGTTTCGCATGCACACCCTATTTTTACGGATATTGAAGATGTAGATCGCACATGGTTGGCTGATGAGGCGACCCTAGTGGAGTACGAAGCTGGAGAATCCTTTTTGCCAGAAAAAGGCGATTATTTTTACATCATTGCCTTTGGTAAGGCAAAAGCATGCATAAAAATTGATGGAAAAGACCAATGTTGCGAGTTGAGTGTTAATGCACTGTTTGGTAATGCTAGTGAGGTTTTAAAATTACCTGACGAGGCAACCCTAATTGCTACGGAGCGTTGTTTGGTTTGCAAAGTCCCACTTACTATTTTTGATGCCTTTTCTAAGGCATATGGTGGTTTTGAACATTGGGTTGAAAAACATGTCAAAACCCGTAACGATTGCTGCAAAGGTAAAACTAAACCTGTTTAAAAACTTAGTTTCTCAAGCTCTCACGCGCTCATCGCTTTATATGTCACCACTTTTGTCTTTGCCAAAGTATTCAAGGTAAAGCTTTGCTTTCGGTGGTAGCGGGTTGGGTATCACAATTGATGCATACGGATATATTAAGACCCTTGTTTCAACCATGTTTTAATATCACCTCCTGTATATTTACGACCATCCTCTGCAAATATGGTTGGTGTTCCACGAACGTTTAACTTTTCAGCAAGTTTCATGTTGGCATCAATGGGTGTTGAACATGTTGCCTTAGGTAGTTTCTTATCCTTTAACATTACATCAACCATCGCTTGATGCTGGTCTTTGGCGCACCAAATAGACTTGGATTTTTCATAAGCATCGGGGTGAAGTTGGGCGAGAGGGAAAAGAAAGGTATACACACGAATTTCTTTTTCATTTTTCAAGTTTTCCTCTAGGCGTTTGCAATATGGACAGTCAGGGTCAGTGAATACTGCCATTTTCAAACCATTCTCAGGGCCGCTAACAATTGCATCTTGGAGTGGTAAGTCAGACCAATTGATACGGTTGATTTCAGCAAGGCGTTTGGCAGTTAAATCCTGCCTGTTTGTTGTATCAAAAATATGACCACCACTGATAAGGTAACGGCCGCTCGCATCACTATAATATACTTTATCACCCGCTTGAATCTCATATAACCCTTGGATGGGAGAAGTGTGAATGCCACTGATGGGTATGCCAACCAATGCTGCGCGTATCGTTTTATCCGTTTTTTCCGAAACATCCGCGGCAAATGCGCTGAAGGGAAGTGATAAAGCGAGGAAAAAAAGTAATGATTTCATGATGTGCTCCAGGATGTGTTTTATGTCGTAATGAAGGCAAAGCTTAGCGGTATCTTTTGCAGTTGTCGCCGAATAAAGTTATGTTTGCCCAAAGGAGTATATGCAACAATGGAATGGGTTAAAGTTTTTCATATTATGATGTTTACATCTTGGTTCGCTGGGCTGTTTTATTTGCCGCGTTTGTTTGTGAACCATGCGATGACCAATGATGAAGCGGTACATACACAGCTGGCTTTGATGGAGCGCAAACTTTATCGTTTTGTGACACCTGTGATGTGGCTGACAATTATTCTAGGCTTTATACTTGCCTATGACCGGTGGGATTATTTCAGCCATGAGTCGTGGTTTTGGTTAAAGGTTGCTGTGGTAGGGTTATTGGTCGTTTATCATCTGTATTGTGGGCATTTGGTCAAAGTGTTTGCACAAGGTGACAATGCGCGAGATCATGTCTTTTACCGCTTCTTTAATGAGATACCTGTGTTTGGTTTGATTGCTGTGCTTATCTTTGTGGTGGTAAGGCCTTTTTCCTAACATGCCTTGAAACTTTGAATGGTTTCAACTACTTTACATCTTAGGGGCAGGTTCTTGACCTGAGGATAAAGGGAGTTTCTTTTGTTGCAGACCATAACAAAATACATCGAAAAGTATTCCAATTGGCTTGGTGTCCCCTTGATTGTGACCATGGCTGTTATTGCCCTTGCCTTGGCGATTATGAAACCTGCTGGTTTGGCACAGTTTGAATTAAAATCTTTAGACTTTCGTTTTATGGCAAGGGGTAACATTACACCTGACCCTAGGGTTGCGATTATCGCCGTGGATGATGATGCACTTTCAGAAATTGGGCGCTGGCCTTGGTCGCGTGATAAAATCGCAGAAGTTGTGGATAAGGTGCTGGGTAAATACGGAGCAAAAGCGCTGGGCTTTGATATGGTGTTTTCCGAAGAACAAACCAACGTTGTGGACGAAGCTGTTCGTTTATTAAACAAAAATGTGGTAGATACTTACGGCAGTAATACTGAAGAACATATGCAGTGGCTGAAGTCGCAACGTGCCTATGGTGATGTGGATGCGGTGCTTGAAGGCACTTTGAGTAAACGTAAAGATAAACTTGTACCAGGTTATTTCTTTTACCCTCAATCTGGTGGGGCACCTGACTTGGTGAAAAGTAAATTGGAAGAAGAAGCGGCATTGATTCGCTCGCTTGCGATGACGTCCTCATTCTCTAAACAAGCTTTGCATAGTCTGCCGCATATCGCAGCCATTGAGGGTAATATTCCACGTGTCACCAAAGCTGTGGATGCGATTGGTTTTTTCAACTTCTTCCCTGATCCAGATGGCACAGTTCGCCGCATTCCCTTGATGGCGGAGATGGACGGGTATGTCTATCCAAGTATGGCAATGCAAACCCTACGTATGTTTTTGGAATGGCCAGACATGGCTGTGGTTGTGGGCGATGTGGGTGTTGAGGAAGTTCGGCTTGGTCCTTTAGAAATTGAAACCGGACCCTCGGGGAGTATGTTGTTAAATCATTATGGTCCGGGTAAAACATTTCCACATTATTCAGCAGCAGATATTTTAAATGACCGACTTAAAGGCGATGAACTCAAAGATAAAGTTGTTATTTTTGGTGTGACTGCGGTGGCAGTGCTTGATATTCGCGCCACACCATTTGACCCTGTTTTCCCAGGGGTGGAAGCGCATGCTGTTGCCATTTCAAATATCTTAAACAATGAAGAGTTAAGAAGACCACCTTCGGTTGAGGTGATTGAGCTGCTGATGGTGTTGTTATTAAGTTTGTTTGCTGGGTATTTGGTGCATGGTCGTCCACCCGCTGTTCAAGGTTTGATTATTATAGGGTTTCCGTTATTGATTGTGGCAGTGTCACAGTGGTTGTTTACCGAATATTATATTTGGATTGAAGAAACATTCCTTATTGTTGGTGTATTACTTACCACTGTGCCAACAGCCCTGTTGGGTTATATTGTTGAGTCGCGAAAACGCGCATTTATTCATGATGCATTTTCTCATTATTTGGCGCCGTCTGTGGTGGAAAACTTGTCCAAAAACCCTGATGCGTTAAAGCTGGGTGGTGAAGAGAAATATATCACGGCATTTTTCTCCGATATCGCATCGTTTTCAACATTCTCTGAAAAACTAACACCTTCCGAGTTGGTGCACTTCCTTAACCGTTATTTAACTGCCATGAGTGATATTCTTTTGGAAGAACAAGGCACGATTGATAAGTATGAAGGTGATGCGATTATTTCATTCTTTGGTGCACCTCTGGATATGGATGACCACGCATTGCGTTGTGTGGTGGCAGCTCTTAGACAGCAAAAACGATTGGCAGAATTGAGAGAGGAATGGAAAGGTGAAGGGTTGCCCGAAGTACATATTCGGATTGGTATCAACTCGGGCCCTATGGTTGTGGGTAATATGGGTACAGAATTAAGTATGAACTACACCATGATGGGCGACCATGTGAACCTTGCTGCGCGCCTTGAAGGTGTGTGTAAGGCGTACCGTGTGCCTATCCTCATGAGCCGCGATACGTATACCGAAGTGCGCGACCATGTTGCAGCAAGGTTTGTTGACCGTGTGCGGGTGGTTGGTCGCAATAAACCTGTGGATTTGTATCAGCCTATGGCATTGCGTATTGATGTAAGCGATGAGCAGCAGCAAGAGTTCCGTACCTATGAAAAAGCATGGAGCATGATGTTGCATGGCGAGTATAAAGAAGCATTGAAGCTGATGACCAAGCTTTATGCCATGAGCCCGCATGATGGTTTGTATGAAGTGATGATTGCACGCCTTAAAACCTATGTGCACACGCCACCACCTGATGATTGGACAGGTGTGTTTAATCTAAAAAATAAATAGGGTGCTTTTGGTGATGATGTTTCGGGTGACGGCACGAAATGTTTGGGGCTATGCTTATGGGCAAGCTGCCGCCAACACAATATTAAAAGAAGAGTAGGTATAATGACAGCAACAAAAACGATATCTGCGAATATCTTTTTCCACTTTGTGATTCTTGGTTTAGTCTTAAAGCCACTTTCCACTTTGGATAACCTCTTTGGGTATTGGCTGATTTTATTTGGGTTATTTTCATTTATGAATCCTATAATTGCATACTTTTGTGGGTGGGATATGAACTATGGGGCTTCTTGTACACCAGCAGATGCTCCAAAGCTTGAGAGGTTTGCTGCATTAATAATGTCTGTATTTGTTTATATTCTTGGGCTTTTAATATGGCTAGGTGTGATTGCACCTGTTCCTAGAGAAAACACAGGTATGGTTTTAGGGTATTTGTATTCTGTTGTGGTGTAGTGCAAAAAAGGAGAGAGGTTAATGAGAAAATTAGGTGGCGTTATTGTTTTATTGATTGGAGTGATTCTAATCGGATTAGCGGTATTGAGAGGGCTGGACACATTGGGTGTGCTCTTGAGCACGGAAACATCCACGTATGGTACGGGTTACATGGTCGGCTCTTTGGTGGCGGTGGTGTTGCTTTCTTATTTTGGGGTAAAGCTTTTCAAAAAAGGTCGAAATTTAATTCATCCTCCTGACGCCATCGTTTCACTGTAACCTTGTAGGTTGCGCAATGCGGTTTAGTTGGTTATACTGCATTTTATGATTGTTGGCTTTGCGCATAAAGGGCTTGAAAAATTTTACCACACTGGGAGCAAGGCAGGTATACAAGCTAAACATGAAGCCAAGCTGCGTCGCATTCTCTCTAACCTTGATGTGGCAAATTGCGCGAGCGACCTTGACCTTCCCGCTTATCGCTTGCATGAGTTGAAAGGAATGCGTCAGGGTAGTTGGTCAATTACGGTGCAAGCCAACTGGCGCATTACCTTCCGCTTTATTGGCGAAGATATTGAGTTGGTCAATTATGAAGATTATCACTAAGGAGGTGATTATGCCTATGCTTAACCCCGCCCACGCTGGTGAAATCTTGCGATTGGATGTGCTTGAACCCTTAAATATTAGCATTACCGATGCTGCAAGTAAGCTTGGCATTAGCCGTAAAACATTGTCTAAAATTTGTAACGGAAAGGGTGAAGTTACACCTGAAATGGCGTTGCGCCTTGAGCTTGCCCTTGGTAAACCCTCTGCTGACCATTGGGTGAAGCTGCAAGCTGCCTACGACTTGGCAAAAGTGAGCCAAAGGCGCGCCGAACTTCAACAACAAGTGCAGTCCTTGGTTGCGTGATTGACGAGGAAAGGAATAAAATACCCCTAGGTTTGTTTTCGGCTGAAAGAATTTTATTTAAACCCAACAATAAATAAGTTTGCCTTGTGCAGACTTATTCTTACAATGCGCAGCCTGTTCAAAATAACAGGCATTTAGGCTCGTAGCTCAGGGGTAGAGCACCACCTTGACATGGTGGGGGTCGGCGGTTCGAAACCGCCCGAGCCTACCATTTTAATAAACAACCAAACCGTTGAGGAGTAGAGCGAATCATGAATATCCAATTGCCAGACGGCTCTACACGAACCTTAGATGATGGTGCAAACGCATTCGATTTAGCGATGAATATTGGCGAAGGTTTGGCGCGGGCTGTGATTGCCGCCAAAGTTAACGATACCGTTTGTGACTTGTCTACATCGCTCAATGATGGTGACAATGTTGCGCTGATTACTGAGAAATCTGATGAAGCTTTAGAGGTTATTCGACACTCTACCGCCCACCTTTTGGCCATGGCGGTGCAAGAAGTGTTCCCAACATCGCAAGTGACCATTGGCCCTGTAATTGAAGATGGTTTTTATTATGATTTTGCATTTGAACGTGCATTCACACCTGAAGATTTAACTGTCATTGAAAAGAAAATGAAAGAAATCGCCAAGCGTAAACTTCCCATTACACGTGAAGTGTGGGCAAGGAATGACGCGATTCAACATTTTGAGAATATTGGCGAAAAATACAAAGCGTTACTGATTGGGCGCATTCCTGAAGGTGAGGAAGTGAGCCTGTATAAACAAGGTGAATGGTCTGACCTTTGCCGTGGTCCGCATGTGCCCAACACATCCAAGCTAAAGCATTTCAAATTGATGAAAGTGTCGGGTGCGTATTGGGAAGGCAATGCAGATAATGAGCAGCTTCACCGCATCTATGGCACGGCATGGGCATCCAAGGATGATTTAAAGGCATACTTGCACCGCTTGGAAGAAGCGGAAAAACGTGACCACCGCAAACTTGCCAAGTCGCTGGATTTATTCCATTTGCAAGAAGAAGCGCCGGGCATGATTTTCTGGCATCCCAAAGGTTGGAATGTTTGGCAGGTCGTGGAAAATGAAATTCGTAATGTTATGCGTGATAACGGTTACCAAGAAATCAAAACACCACAGGTGGTTGACCGTAAACTTTGGGAAAAATCAGGGCATTGGGAAAAATTCCGTGAGGATATGTTCACCACCAGCACGGAGAATCGCGAATATGCGATTAAACCCATGAACTGCCCATGCCATATTCAAGTGTTTAACCAAAACTTGCATTCTTACCGTGATTTGCCATTACGCCTTGCTGAATTTGGTTCATGTCACCGCAACGAACCATCAGGCACGCTTCATGGTTTGATGCGTTTGCGTAATTTTGTGCAAGATGACGCGCATATTTTTTGCGCAGAAGAGCAAATTCAAGATGAAGTTGGCGCATTCATTGATTTGGTTTACAGCACTTACAAAAAATTTGGCTTTGAAGAAGTGATTATCTTCTTGTCTGACCGCCCTGAGAAACGTGTGGGTACGGATGAGCAGTGGGACAAAGCAGAGTCATCATTGCATGAAGCATTGAAGTCCAAAGGCATTGAATATGGGCTTAACCCTGGCGAAGGGGCATTTTATGGACCTAAGATTGAGTTCTCACTCAAGGATTGTTTGGGTCGGGTTTGGCAATGTGGTACGATTCAAGTGGACTTCTCTATGCCGGGTCGCCTTGATGCAGAATATATTGGTGCAGATGATAAAAAACATGTGCCTGTAATGCTGCATCGCGCAATCTTGGGTTCGCTTGAGCGCTTTATTGGCATTTTGATTGAAGAGTTTGAAGGTAAGTTCCCATTTTGGCTTGCACCAACCCAAGCTGTGATTTGTAATATCTCTGAAAATCAATCGGATTATGTGCAAGAAATAACCGAAAAAATGAAGGCTGCAGGGTTTAGAGTAGAATCGGACTTGCGTAATGAGAAAGTCGGCTATAAGGTGCGCGCCCACACTTTGCAGCGTGTGCCTTTCATCTTGGTGGTTGGCGAGCGCGAAAAAGAGGAAAATACTGTGTCTGTGCGTAATCGAGCTGGTGACAACTTGGGTACGAAAACAGTGGAAGAATGGATTGCTGAGATGCAAAACATGAGCAAACAGTATCTTTGAGTGGGGTAAAAAAAATGAACAAAGCAACATTGGAAGGAGTTACTTATCGCTAAGAAAGAATTAGCAGTAAACTATGAGATTGAAGCCGCAGAGGTTCGCGTGATTGGACATGATGGTGAGCAAATTGGTGTGTTAAGCCGAAATGAAGCTATCGCAAAAGCAGAAGCAGTGGGTTTGGATTTGATTATGATGTCACCCAATGCCAAACCTCCGGTTTGCAAAATCATGGATTACGGTAAGTACAAGTACGACCAAAGCAAAAAAGCCAATGAAGCAAAGAAAAAGCAGCATGTGATTCAAATCAAAGAAGTGAAGGTTAGGGCAACAACCGACCAACACGACTTGGATGTGAAGCTGCGCAATGTCCGTAAGTTTTTAGAAGCGGGCAATAAGGTTAAAGTGTCCTTGCGCTTTCGTGGTCGGGAAATGGCGTACACAGGTCAAGGGCGTGAGCAATTGGAACATATTGCAGAAGAAGTAAAGGAATTGGGCAAACCTGAAAAAATGCCTAACATGGAAGGACGGCAAATGATTATGATCATTAATCCGTTGAAGAAATAGAGGTTGGTAAAGTTATGCCTAAAATGAAGACACATAGTGGTGCTGCAAAACGTTTTTCAAAAACTGGAAGCGGTAAATGGAAGCGCAACAAAGCAAATGCGCAACATATTTTGACCAAGAAATCTCCGAAACGTATTCGTGGTTTCCGTGGTACAACATTGGTTGCAGATGCCGATGTAAAAGCCTTGAATCGTTTGATTCCCGGCGCGTAAAGTTAGAGATAGGAGAAAGATATGCCTCGCGTAAAATCAGGTGTACAGGCACATGCCCGTCATAAGAAAGTTATTAAAGCTGCAAAAGGTTATTACGGTCGTCGTAAGAGCTGTTTCCGTGTAGCCACTCAAGCAGTCGATAAAGGTCGTCAATATGCGTACCGTGACCGTAAAGTTAAAAAACGTGATTTCCGCAGTCTTTGGATTGTGCGTATCAACGCGGCAGCGCGTTTGAATGGTTTGAGCTATTCACGTTTTATGTTTGGTTTAACCCAAGCCGGTATCACGCTAGACCGTAAAGTGTTGGCTGATATTGCAGTTCGTGATGCAGAAGCGTTTACGCAGCTTGCAGAAACGGCGAAAGCAAACATTCAATAAATACAGCCGACTGGTTCGGTGTTCAATTGGAGAATGGCAGAGCCTAAAAGCTCTGCCATTTTTTGTTTTAATATTCAATGTAATTTGGTGTTGGATTTGGATTTCCTAACCGGTTATGTTTAATGTGGTAGGCAAGCATACAGGAGGTAGGATGCATATATACGCCTTATTTATATTGCTGTTTATTCCTGCAGAAAGCGTGCACTCTTTCCCGTATCAGATGCCTGCCGCGACTTCCCCTGCAAGCGAGAAAGACAGTGGTAAAAATATTGGGCGTCATGTTGTTAATGAAGTCAACGGGCTATTGATGCTGGACTATCAAACAATACCAGTACCTAGTCTTAAGCCTATTGATTTGCACGGTATCCACTATTTACAAAAAATAAATGACTGGTTTTATTTTGGTGTAGGGCTTCATGCGCCCTTGGTCGAGGGGAACTATGGTGGTTTTATGACCTATGGCGCTTCTGCCCATGCTCAAAAGAGGTTGGCTGACAACTTTCTTGTCCAAGGCGGCATATCTTTTGGCGGCGGTGGTGGTGGTGAAACGGTTGGGCAGTCTATAGAGTTGTCGGGAACAGGAGGCTTTGTCAAAAGCTATCTAGGTTTTGGCTATAGTTTAGGGGACTACATAATTGGTGTTAATTATTCGGATTTCCGAATGGTTGATTCTCTGATTAACCATGGGCAAGTGGGCGTTTTTATACAAAAGCCAGTATCATATTTAGCAGGATCATATATGCTGTCTGATGATGAGACAAGTTTGGAGGGCATGAGTTTTATTGATGATAAAGAAAAAGTTGTGACTGTAGAGTTCAACAATCTTCTTCAAAAACAGCCGGCTGGTTCATACCAAGGGACAATCAATACACTATCTGTTCAGTCATCCTTTTTTTTAAGTCAGAAGATGTATTATTTTTTTGGTTTTGAGGCAGGTTATCTGGGTTTACCTTTATACAACCACTTTTTAGGTGGTGTAGGGTATAGAGCGGAGGCTACCTCGAAAATAGATGTTTTTGGTCAGTTGGCAATTGGTTCAGGAGGGTTTTCGCCATCTAAGATTGATACTGGATCTGGACTGCTCGTCTACCCTAAGGTCTATGCTGAATATAAGCTCAATGATGGTTTGGGGCTGTCTTTGTCAGGCGGGTGGCTTTTTGCCCCGAAGGGCACAAGTAAGAATGTAACATTTGGTGCAGCTATACAGTACCACTTTTTACCTTTGCATAGTAGTAAGCGTTCGTTAGCAACAAAATTGTTGTATAAAGGTGTTCGTTTTGATTTGTTTCACCAGTCTGAATATGGCGTTAGCATTGGAAATAAAGAGCACCCAAATATTCATATGTTAACATTAGAGCTTGATTATCCGTTGAATCACCGTTGGTATGTCCCTTTTCAGACCAGTATCGCTTACAATGACTTTTTGGGCTACCCTGGTTACGGTGAGGTTTTATTAGGGCTTGGCATACAAAGTGAACCAAAACGCAGTGGTATAAATTTGTTTTTTCAGACCTTGGTTGGCGCAAATATTCATGGCATTATTGTAAAGCCCTCAGTAGGTATTTCTTATAATGTTAATGATAAGTTTGCGATTTATAGCCAATGGGGTAAAACAGAAGCACTACGTGGTCAAAGCTTATATCGTGATGGACTTCATTTAAGTGCGTATTATATGGGCTTAGGCGTGACTTATCGGTTTTCATTGGTTGAGTCTCGTCAGCGTGGGCACTAAAGGTAAACTTTATGAGGGTTAAGATTAAGAGTAGGAATAAGGATAAGAGCTATGAGCGACATTGATTCGTTAAAAGCACAGCTACAAGACTTGCAAACCAAAGCACTGGCTTTGTTTGCGGATGCATCAGATTCCAAAGTTTTGCAAGAATTGCGCGTGGCATATTTGGGCAAAAAAGGTGAGTTGACCAGCGTGCTTAAAGGGGTGGGCAAGTTGCCGCCTGAAGATAGACCCGTGATTGGTCAGTTTGTAAACGCAACCAAAACAGCTTTGGCAGAAGCCTTAGATAAAGCTGAAAGTGTGCTTGCGGAAAAAGAAAAAGAACTTCGTATTGAAGCTGAACGCATTGATGTGACCTTGTCTGGGCGCACGGCTAAGCAAGGTGTGCTTCACCCTGTGCAACAAGGCTTTGATGAAATGACAGCTATATTTTCGCATATGGGTTTTGATATTGCAGAAGGCCCTGAAGTTGAAGATGAGTTTCACAATTTTGATGCGCTAAACATTCCTGCGGAACATCCAGCGCGCGCCAGCCATGATACCTTCTTTTTTAATGCGGAAGGCGATGAAGAGGCAAAACTTTTGCGCACCCATACGTCTCCCGTACAAATTCGTGC
>CAMZLX010000162.1 GCA_947311795.1 uncultured Zetaproteobacteria bacterium | reverse complement strand
CAGTGGAGGAATCTCAAGACATCTCGACTACGCTCGATGTGACAATAAAAACGAAAGGGCTCTGAACCCTTACTGTCCCCGATTTCCTCCCTTATTTCCAATATGTTGGCATTAGAATCTCCCTTCTCTATATTTCTCAGCAAACTGAAATACTTTATCATGCATTTTCTTATAGTTCATTTCTTCGAATTTGTTAATTCCTAATTGGGTCAATTTATCTGTATCTACAATGACAAACCTTGTACCTAAAAGCTTAGACTTAGTGTTAAAATTAGAGTCAAAACGAAAAATAATCCCATGTCGAGAGTCCTCAAGCAAGAAGCCCCCATCATTTAAAGGTAGAATTTTTCCATACATAGTTTCAACTTTTGCATAATAAGAATTTTTCTCATCAGTATACACGCACCGGTCATTCAGCGTCACTTCACTGGGCTTTTCCAAAAAATAAATCAGGCTCTTTCGCTTAGTGCTTCCATCAGCATATTTGATTTCATAATAATTATTCAAATGTTGAGGGCACCGTAAAACAATTCGTGTGTCTAAGTTTTTAATTGAAATAGTCGCTTGGTTCGAAAGCTCTATACTACTTTTATATCTAAAGAAGCCTTTTAATTTATATGTGGCAACAGACATTGATTCTGGGTCAACCGATTGCCCTCCTTCAAAGAACATCCTACTACCTACTTTTCCTTTAGGCTTTCCATAATAGATTAAGAAACTCCCATTTTCCATTCTATAAGAGCTAAACCAAGTGCCACGAGTCCTACTATCCCTAGCTGGCGGTTTGAAGTCCCATATATTTGGATACGGAGGATAAATAACTTTAGGGGTCTCAAACTCATAAGACAAAATGTATCGTAAATCTTTAATGCGCTTTTGATAAACATCCTTCAAACATTGAGCATCTTCACATTTTCGCCTATAAAAAAATAGCCATCCTTTCTGCAGCCTCCTGATAAGAAGTTCATTTTTATACTTTCCCCCTACATCCTTAATCATTTTTAAGTAGACCTTTCCAAGCTCATCATCTAACTTGGATAACTCAGGATTAGAGCAAATCATCTTTTCAATTTTGGTACTTGCTTTATTACAGTCGAAACTTGCGGCATATACAGGTGCATGTGAAGCACATCCAGAGAGGAATATCCCTGCCAACACAAATATAAGGGTTTTATTCGCAGATTTATTATTCATTCAGCCCTCATAACTATTGGCTCATCATATGAAACTTCAACGCAAAACAAGTTAGGAGCTACGAATTTTACATTCAACACACAGGGGAAAGCTTTAAGGGTAGTCTTTAAAGCAGTGTTCATTTCAAAATGTGGCTTTTGCCGTTGTTTCAACACATTCTCATCCTGAGAGATATTTCTGACATGGCCATCACGTCTCCTTTAATCGTTTTCAACACAGAAAACCAAAGATATAACCAACCAATAGCCTCTGCTTTTGAAATGTAACTGAAAATATGTGCCCCATGTTGCTGATTGTAAAGAAGAAGTAGCTTTTCAATAAGGTTCAGGAATAAGGGGTTAGTGTCTTTTGAATACATCAAGGCGGTGTATGCAGTAGAACTTTCTCAAAAAGCCCTGCGCAACTCTGAGCGGCTTGGAGGTGAGGCTTCAGCCTCGCGTTTAGTGAAATAAACGTCATAAAGTTAACAAAAACAAAGCCCGAACCATGTGTTCGCCTTTTTTTGGCGAGGCTAAAGCCTCACTTCCAATGAAAATAACAGTATAAGCTTTCAGTTATGTACAAGCCTTTTGTCGTCAACCGATAAAATTTCTTGTGCTTTCTGCGGCTGAAACATGATATTATTTCAATAGCTTATGACTTTTTGAGTTTAATCTAACCATCAAAGTATTCGATTATATATTAACATCTTGATTCATGGTGCTAGGTTAGCCACAAGGCAAGGTTGAGGAGTCGGCACTGAAGATTAAAGAATCCAAGCTACATTTGCATTTGAGCGGCTGTAAAGAAGGTTTGCAGGCGTTGCAATCATTGGCGGAACAAGCCTGTGAAGGTATATGTTTAAGTGCGATTCAACTCAATCGTATTGCGCTGGCATTGGATGAGCTTTTTGCCAATATCCATAAGCATGGTTATGCAGGGAAAGGTGGCGATATTGACTGCGCTGCCAAGTGGACGGGTATGGAAGGAAAGCCATGTCTGTTAGAAATCCGGCTTAGAGATTTTGCACCCACCATTGAAGATATCAAAGCCTGCAAAGGTGTTGACCCTGAAACATTGAAAGAACATCCCGTGGCAGGTGGTTTGGGTATGCATTTAATCTATGCCATTACAGAATCATTTGAGCATACGCCGCTTGAAGATGGCAACCAATGGCGGTTGACATTTAATTTAGAAAAAGAAAAGGATGAAACATCATGAGCCTTGATATCAGTATTGAACATGTTGGTGATACCGCGACAATAAGTGTTAAAGGAGATGTGACGATTCAGACCTCTTCGGTTTTGCGCAAAGAATTAAAGCCACTGTTTTCCAGCGATGAAACATGCATTCATGTGAAGCTGGATGGTGTGGAATTTATGGATTCTTCGGGTATTGCTGTGTTGGTGGAAGGGTTGCAATGGAGCAAAGCAACAGGTGGTAAATTCACCTTGTCGGGTTTAACGCCTACGGTTAAAGATGTGTTTGAGTTGGCAAAGCTGGACACGATTTTTGATATTGAAGGTTAATTTGCATTCATGAGTTATCAAGATATGCGTGAATTCATGGCTGACCTCGAAAAGCGAGGGGAGCTAAAGCGCATCACCACAGAAGTCAGCACAGAATTAGAGATGACGGAAATTTCACAACGTGTGTTGGAGGCGGGTGGTCCTGCGTTGTTGTTTGAAAACGTTAAAGGGCATGATATGCCAGTGTTGACCAATTTGTTTGGTAAAGATGCCCGCATTGCTTTGGGCATGGGGCGTGAGTCTGCTTCTGAATTACGCGAGATTGGTGAGTTGC
This sequence comes from uncultured Zetaproteobacteria bacterium, assembly GCA_947311795.1. GTDB lineage: Bacteria > Pseudomonadota > Zetaproteobacteria > Mariprofundales > Mariprofundaceae > Ghiorsea. The sequence goes on along the minus strand of CAMZLX010000162.1, from coordinate 9,096 downwards.
TTGCATTCCTCAAAGAGCCTGAGCCGCCCAAAGGTTTGAAAGATGCATGGGATAAAATGCCTGTGTTTAAGAAAGTGCTGAATATGTCGCCCAAGATTGTCAAAAAAGCACCTTGGCAGGAAGTGGTGGTTGAGGGTGATGATGTTGACCTTGATAAACTACCCATCCAAACCTGTTGGCCAGAAGATGTTGCACCGCTGATTACTTGGGGGTTGGTGGTCACCAAAGGCCCGCACAAAGACAGGCAAAACCTAGGCATTTATCGCCAACAAAAGATTGCAAAAAATAAACTTATCATGCGCTGGCTCAAGCATAGAGGCGGGGCGATTGACCACCAAGAAGCCAGCCAAAAAGAAAAGCGCGAACCGTTTCCTTGTGCGGTGGTGATTGGTGCAGACCCTGCAACCATTCTAGCAGCCGTAACACCGATTCCTGACACCCTTTCTGAGTATCAATTTGCGGGTTTGTTGCGCAATGAGAAAACGAAATTAACACCCTGTTCGGTCGTTGATTTGCAAGTGCCAACCTCAGCCGAGATTGTCTTGGAAGGTTTTATTTCCTTTGATGAATATGCCGAAGAGGGCCCGTATGGCGACCACACAGGTTATTACAATGAAACCGAGACTTTTCCTGTGTTTACCGTTGAAAAAATAAGCATGAGAAAGGATGCGATTTATCACTCCACACATACGGGCAAACCGCCTGATGAACCTGCGGTGCTTGGTTTGGCATTTAATGAAGTATTTGTGCCGATTTTACGCAAACAGTTTCCTGAAATTGTGGATTTCTATTTGCCTATGGAAGGTTGCTCCTATCGCATGGCGGTGGTGTCCATCAAAAAACAATATGCGGGTCATGCCAAGCGTATTATGTTTGGGGTGTGGTCGTATTTGCGCCAATTTATGTACACCAAGTTTATTGTGGTTGTCGATGATGATATTGATTGCCGCGATTGGAAAGAAGTGATTTGGGCGATTACTACAAGGTGCGACCCTGCACGTGATTTTACCATGGCAGAACATACGCCGATTGATTATTTGGATTTTGCCTCACCTGTGGCGGGTCTGGGTTCTAAAGTAGGCATTGATGCCACCAATAAATGGCAGGGTGAAACCGACCGCGAGTGGGGTCGAACCATAGAAATGACTGATGAAGTCAAACAACATATTGATGATATTTGGGAAGAATTAGACTTATGACAGATACATACAACACAACATTATTAATTATTATGGATGGTTGGGGCGTGGGCTCTGGCAGCGATGATGATGCGATTTCTTTGGCAAACACGCCAAATTTTGACCGCCTTAAAGCAAGCTGTGCCTACACTGAAATCAACACGCATGGTAAATTTGTTGGATTGCCTTCGATGAAAGACATGGGTGGCTCTGAGGTGGGGCATTTGACCATGGGCGCAGGAATTATCCTCGATCAAGGGCCTACGCGGATTAACAATGCGATTGAAGATGGTTCATTTTATGAGTCAAAAGCTTTGGCAAAGATTATTGAAGTGGGCAAAGATGGTGGGGCGATTCACCTACTTGGATTGTTGTCTGACGGCAATATTCATTCGCATATCGATCATTTTAAAGCGGTGATTCGTCATGCTGATGCGCAAGGTGTAGAGCGTTTGTATGTTCATGCATCCTTGGATGGACGTGATGTTGGCATTCAATCAGCACAAGATTATGTGTTGCAGTTGGAAGAACTATTTAAACAAATCAATGCTAAAGACGATAGGCATTATGCTTTTGCTTCGGCATCGGGTCGCGAACATGCAATATTAGATAGAGACCAAGATTGGACAAAAGTGAAACGAGGCTGGGATGCCATGGTGCTTGGTGAAGCCGAACATAAATTTGGCTCGATGATTGAGGCGATTACCAGCCTTCGAGCCACCAATCCTGACCTCATTGACCAAGATATGGATAGTTTTGTTATCATTGATAATGATTTGGGCAAACCCAAAGCTGTGATTGAGAATGGTGATGCCGTGTTGATGATGAATTTCCGTGGTGATAGAGCTATTGAAATTACAGAAGCTTTTGAAGTGGCTGATTTTGATGGTTTTGACCGCGTTAAAACACCCGATGTGTTGTATGCGGGGATGATGGTGTTTGATGAAGACAGGAATATGCCAACATTACAACTCATGGGGCCAACCAAAGTGGATTATCCGCTGGGTAGATATTTGGTGGATCAAAAAATCAAGCAATTCCGCCTCACTGAAACGCAAAAATTTCCACATGTGACTTTCTTTTTTAATGGTGGGTATCGCAAACCATTGGATGATAGTTTGGAAGAATATATTTTGATTGATTCAGATAAAGGCATTTCTTTTGCTGAGAAACCCGAAATGAAAGCCCCTGAGATTGCAGCCAAAGCGGTAGAACTCATTGCATCGGGTAAATATGGGTTTGGTCTGATTAATTTTGCCAATGCGGATATGGTGGGGCATTGTGGTAAGTTAGAACCCGCGATTAAAGCGGTGGAAGCTGTGGATGCGGCAGTGGGTTTAATTGTGGATGCTTTGGAAAAACATGGTGGCAATGCCATTATCACAGCCGACCACGGTAATGCTGAAGAAATGGTGACACATACCAATCATGGTGATGAGCCATGCACCAAACATTCGGTGAATCCCGTACCGTGTATTTTATTCAAAGCGGGTGGAACTTATCAGCTCAGTGCAAAGGCAACTAAGGATGCAGGGCTTGCAAACTTAGCAGCAACAGTTTGCGACATGATGGACATCGAAGTGCCTAAAGGTTTGGAACAATCCTTGCTTAGTGAGTAGGATGAAAGATGAAAAACAAGGGTTATCCGATTCTAAAGCTTATTGCCCCGATGTAGGACTGTGGCAACAGCCACTTCAACAGGATAAATATGATGAAAATAAGAAACTAGCATCTTTAGGTGTACTGGCTGGTGGTATTGCGCACGACTTTAATAACTTATTGTCTGTGATTTTGGGTAATACCTGTTTGGCAAACAAACATATCACCTCACCAGAACAGCTGGCTATTTATTTGTCGCGTATTGAGCAAGCAAGCAATAATGCAGCAAGTTTATGCCAACAAATGCTCACTTATGCAGGCCAAGGAAGTTCTAGGTCTCATATCATCAGCTTGTCTTCAATCGTTCTTGATATGACCAAGCTTCTGCAAGTGTCATTATTCAAACACGTCAGCGTCACTTACCAACTGCCTGAGAATTTACCCAAAGTGAAAGTGAATGTATCGCAAATACAGCAAGTGATTATGAATTTGATTACCAATGCTAATGAAGCAATGCAAGATAATGTGAGCGGTATGATATCTGTGCATGTTGGTGTGATGACGGTTGATGATGCTACGTTGAGTTTTTCAGGTGATATTACTTGCGAAGGTGAATATATTTATATCGAAGTTAGAGATCAAGGTTGCGGTATGAATGAAGCCACACAGTCTCAAATCTTCGAGCCATTTTTTACGACGAAGTTTGCAGGTCATGGTCTAGGTATGAGCACAGTATTGAGTATCGTGGATGGACATCATGGGTTAGTGCAACTAGAGTCAGAGCTAGGAAAAGGAAGTGTTTTTAGGATTGCTTTTCCTGCCCTAGATAAAGTGATAAATCAGGATGATGAAATGAGTGAAGAGTATGATGCTCTCGAAAAATTTCAGCCCAGTGGTAAAATACTGTTGGTTGATGATGAAGAAACTGTGTTGGAAATCATGGAAGTGATGCTAGAAGATTTAGGTTTTTCCGTGATTATTGCCCATGATGGTGTTGAAGCAGCTGACATATACCATAAACATTGGAAAGAAATTCAAATCGTGCTCATGGATATGACCATGCCAAAAATGAATGGTAAAGATAGTGTGTTAGCCTTACAAAAAGTAAATCCAAATGTAAAAATTTTATTATCCAGTGGTTATAGTGAAGATGACATTTCAATGCAGTTTAAGGATATGAGTTTGGCAGGTTTCTTACAAAAACCATGTAGTTTAAAACAGCTTTACCAAGCACTTAAACTTGCGCTTTAACTTTTTATCTTAAAACACCTTTAATAGAAATAAATTGCGAGTAGAATTCGCTTTTGATGTTATCTTCAAGGAAAGCAACGGTTTCTCGATGGGGATGGGCAAGCATCACACAGATATCATTTCTCTTGGCACAAGATAGCGCTGACTGCCAGGCATGATTGAGTGCTTTCGCTTCAATGCTGTGATCCAAGAAAATATCTCGTGAATTCCAAGCAATGCCTTGTGCTTGGGCAGTGTCGGCTGCAACTGAGGTTGCAGTGGTGCGTGAATCCACAAAAAACAAACCGTGTTTCTCACATAATTCCATTAACCACTGCATGGATTTCTTATCTGCGGTTAAAGCCGAGCCCATATGGTTGTTGATGCCAGAGGCATGAGGAACTTTGGCTAAAGCATCTTCAAATATTTGTGTAAATACAGATTTACTCATGGCTGAGTGCAAATAAAAGTCTTCCATTTTACTGGTGTATTTGGGGTTACTGGTTTGCATGGGCATGTGCAACATCACAGGCACACCATGCTGATAAGCCATTTGCGCGGCTTGTTTGGCATAAGGCGCATCTGGCAGGATGGATACAGTGATCGGAAAAGGCAGCGCAAGAAGACGGCGAAAAGCTTTCATATCATAACCAACATCATCAATAATTAGGGCAATTTGATGTCTATCCGTGTGGGCACTGGGTTTATTTTCTTGGCGACGAATAGGCTCGGGTAATTTGTCTTCAAACACCAATGCAAATGTTTCTTCTGCAGCAGCAGGTTTCGGCGGTTGCTCCACAATGGGTGCGATAATATCACCAATAGATGGTTCATCGTGTGCCACTACATCCATGGGCGCGGCATGGTCAAGTTTGTAGTCTTGATAAAAGCCAAAGCCCAACCAAAACACCAGCCCAAAGGCAAACAGAAGCGTAAGCCATTTGAGTGAATGGGGAGCCGAACGCGCCTTCTTTTTACTTCGTTTTTTTGCCAAGGTGATTTACGAGATGTTTTGTAAGACGTGTAAACCTTGTAGTAAATCCAAGGCACGTTGAAGTTGAACATCCTTGGCCAAACGCTCAACCATTTTGTCGCTGGGTTGCCCAGGTAAGGTTTCTTCTTCCTTTTTGGTTTTGGACTTGCCATTACCATTCGCCAAATGCCCTTTCATGTCCGCTTCAGTCATACTGATGCGAGGGTTATCTTTATCTTCTTCGATTTTGATGCGCACGGCTTTGACTTCAACATCTGGGTCAATGCCTGTGGCTTGGATGGAACGACCGCTTGGCGTGTAATAAAGGGCTGTGGTGAGTTTAAATGCTGAGCCATCATTGAGTGGGATAATGCGTTGAACAGAACCTTTACCAAAACTACGCGTGCCCATCAAAACCGCACGTTTATTATCTTGTAAAGCGCCTGCAACAATTTCTGATGCTGATGCAGAGCCACCATTAATCAATACAATCAATGGAGCACCTTCAAGCGCATCTCCTTTGCTTGCATTGGATTGGGTGTTGTTACCTACCCGTGATTTGGTGCTTACAATACCACCATCATTCAAGAACAAATCACTGATTTCGATAGCTTGATCAAGTAAACCACCAGGATTATTCCGTAAATCTAAAACAGCGCCATAAATTTTTCCACCCGATTGCTTGCGAATCTCAGCTAGTTTTTTCTTAAGTTGTTCGGCAGAGTGTTCTTGGAATTGAGTGACACGTAAGTAAGCATAACCAGGCGCTAAAATATCTGTTTTAACCGACGCTACCTGAACGATTGCACGTTTAATTTTGACATTAAATGTGCGCCCTTCACTTTCACGGAAAATTGAAAGCTGAATGCTTGTACCGGGTTTGCCGCGCATCAATTTCACTGCGTCCGAAACGCTTAGGTCTCTAGAAATCACATCATCAATCTTGATAATGATGTCGCCACCAGTCAGCCCTGCGCGGTCAGCGGGTGTATCCTCAATCGGTGAAACTATCAGTATGCCACCGTCGGTTTTTGAGACTTCGATGCCTAAACCACCAAACTCACCACTGGTATCTTCCATCATGCGCCCAAATTTTTCTTTATTCATATATGTGGAATGTGGGTCGAGGTTAGAAAGCATACCTTCCAACGCGCCTTCAAGAAGTTCTTTGTCTGTTTTTTCTTCCACGTAATACTTGCGCACAGCATTCATAACATCAGAGAACTTTTTCATCTCCGCATAATCTGAGGCGGCATTGGCTTGGGTGATGGATGCTTGTGGCGACCATGTTAACCATGCCATGGTAAGTGCTGCACAAGTGCCTAGTGTAACGATAATGCGCGTTGTTTTTAAAGTCATATATTGCCTCAGTTTTTCTTTATTTCTTACACCAGCGTGCTGGGTTCACAGGTTTTCCTTTATCCCGAATCTCAAAATATAGGCGAATATCATCCACCCAACCTGTGCTTCCTGCTTCTGCTAAAACTTCATTTTTTTCAACCCAATCACCCACTTGCTTGTGAAGGGCATCATTGTGGGCATACACTGCCATGATGCCATGCCCATAATCAACAATCATCATCAGCCCATAACCGCCGAACCAATCGGCATAGCGCACTTGCCCAGCAGCAGAAGCTTTGACCAGCCGCCCTTTGGCGCTACGTTTTTCGGGTGAGATGTGCACCCCTGAAAGCTTGACACCCGTCGATGTTCGTTGTTTAAAGCCAACCATCACACTGCCTTGAATTGGCCACTGTAGCTTGCCTTTCTTTTTGCGAATGGAGATAACTTTATCCCGTTTGTCGCTGGCAAGAAGCGTATCTGCTAAACCATCAAGCAGCCTTTTGAGTGCTTTTTCTTGCCTTGCCAAACGCCGCTCTTGAGCTTTTTCCTTTTGTAAGTTTGAACGCAACGATTTGGCAGCTTTCTTTTTCTTTGTAATTTGTTCGACTAAAACACGCTCTGCATCTTTGCGCGCTTCACTCAGCGCTACCAATTTGTCTTTATTTGCCTGTTCTTCGCGTTCAATAGCACTGAGCTTATCCATTTCGACTTGCCATGCTTGCCTATCTTTTTCTTGTGAAAACATGGCGCGTTTGAGCAGGTATTGGCGGTGTGGAAGCTCGGTGATGGATACATCGGATAACATGTCCACCCATATCGACTGTTGCCGCCCATGTCGATATGCTGCTTTGGCTTCCTTGAGCATTTGTTGGTAAAGCGACTGCATGTTTTGTTTGATGCCTTCTTTTTCAATAGCCAATGCTTGAAGTCTTTTATCTGTTGCTACAATCTCTTTGCGAACTTGGCGGTATGCTTTACGCGCAGTCAAAAGCTCTGTGTCCAGCTTTTTAAGATTTTTACCAACATCACCAAGCGCTTGTTTGAGTTCACGTTGGGCTTGAAGAATGATTTTTTTCTGTTTTTGTAGGTTTTGCAGTTCAGCTTGAACATTACGTGCTACCGCGGATGTTTGAAAGCCAAACAGCAGCGAAGTGAGGAGTATTGTCGTTAAATATTTCATACTTTGTGGTAAGGATGCCCTTGGATAATGGAGAATGCACGGTACAACTGCTCAACGACCAACACCCGTGCAAACTGATGTGGCAGTGTTAAATCAGATAATCGCCAAGTGCGCCCTGCTGCTTTACGCACCTCATCGGACACACCCGCAGCTCCGCCAATCACAAAATCAATCTGAGCATTGCCCACTTGAGTTTTGAAAAAGTCCGCCCACTGCATACTGCTTAATGACTTTCCTTTTTCGTCAAAAAGAATGAAACCTTGGTTGACAGTTTTGAGGATATGCTTGGCTTCATCGGCTTTGATTTGATTGATTTGTTTCGCTTTGCTTTCGGGTAGCTCAACAATATCAAACTGATGTGCACCTTGCAGTCGCTTCTTTAGCGATGTTTCGTAATCGCGAAAATCTTTACCCGCTTTGCCCACCACCAAAAGCCTTAAATTCATGTTTCTTAGGTATTGTCCTCAGTTGCTTCACCTTCAGGTGTGCTCCACAAGCGTTCCAGTTGGAATGACTCGCGCACTTCAGGCAGGAATAGGTGAACAATAATATCGCCCAAATCCACCACCAACCATTCCAAAGCTTCCATGCCATCCACGCGAGCGGTTAGCTCATGCTCATGCCCCACTTCTCGCACAGCATTGGCTAAAGCTTTAAGTTGGCGGTCGGTTCTGCCTGTGGCTAAGATAAATTGGTCGGCAAAATTGCAACGACCTTGTACGTTAATCGTGATAATATCCAAGCCTTTTTTGTCTTCGATAGCCTCGATGACCGATGCGCTTAGTTGTTCCAATGTTTTCATTTCACTCATGTTGTTCTCTCTTTGTTTTTCAATCCAGTTGTTTCAATCAGCCCGAAGCATAACATGCTAGAATGGCTTTGCAGGTATCGGGGTGTAAATCGCTTTGATGTGCAGAAGGATTGTGGCGGATTTTTGTTGCTGAAATGTCGGGTAAATCTGCTTGGATAAACAGCACATGCCCCGCACCTTGTTTGTCATTTAAAGCTTCAATGTGTTGCCAACCCATTGTTTCTGTTGTGGTTGTTTGACCTTTGCGTTCAAACACAATCACATTGCAAAGCGCTTGATGTTTAGGGTATTCCACCCAGTTGGGCATATCCGAAAATGAATCCATACCCATCAGCCAAAGCGGAACAATGTCTGGATTTTCTGCCCTAAAGCGGCGCAGCGTGGCAATGGCTGGGGTGGGTGTGTTTTGATGGATTTCCCAATCCACAATACGCACATTCAAATGCTCGCTAAACATGACGGTAAGCCAAGTGATTCTATCAAGATGACTTGCTTTGCCTGAAAGTTGGCGGTGAACAGGTAAACCTGCAGGGATAATCCAAACTTCATCAAGTGCCAAATGTTCAAACGCCGCATCAACCAAAGCTTGATGACCTATATGCGGCGGGTCGAATGAGCCACCAAATAATCCGATGTGTTTAGGCATTAAACTTTTATTGTGTCATTCCCGCGCAGGCGGGAATCCATACAGTACGGCAACTCGAAAGGGTAACTGGGTAAACCAACCATGCGGTCGTTGCTTCGCTCCCGCCTGCGCGGGAATGACGGGAACACATTACTT
>CAMZLX010000161.1 GCA_947311795.1 uncultured Zetaproteobacteria bacterium | reverse complement strand
TTTCATGATTTCGCAGATTTCTTCAAAGTGTGTGTACAAAAAGTTTTCTTTATGATGCGACAAGCACCATTTTGCCATGATAGAGCCACCACGGGATACAATGCCAGCCAAACGGTTGGCAGTTAGCGGCACATAACGCAGAAGAACCCCAGAGTGAATCGTGAAGTAATCCACGCCTTGTTCAGCTTGCTCAATCAAAGTATCACGGAAGACTTCCCATGTTAAATCTTCAGCAATGCCGTTTACTTTTTCCAAAGCTTGATAAATGGGCACAGTGCCAATCGGTACAGCCGCATTACGAATAATCCATTCGCGAGTTTCATGGATGTTTTTACCCGTGGATAAATCCATGATGGTGTCTGAACCCCAGCGGGTTGCCCATGTCATTTTATCCACTTCTTCTTCAATGGATGAACCCAAAGCCGAGTTACCAATGTTGCCATTGATTTTCACCAAGAAATTGCGCCCAATAATCATAGGCTCTAATTCAGGGTGGTTGATGTTGGCAGGGATAATGGCGCGGCCCCTAGCAACTTCATCACGTACAAATTCTGGCGTAATCACATGTGGAATATTGGCACCAAAGTTTTGACCGGGGTGCTGTTTGGTGATTTCACGCAAATATTCACGTTTTTGGTTTTCACGGATGGCGACGTATTCCATTTCAGGTGTGATGATGCCTTGTCTTGCATAAAACATTTGTGAAACATTTTTGCCGACTTTGGCTTTGCGTGGTTGTTTTAAATGGTCAAAGCGTAGGTGGTCGATGCTGTCATCGGCTCTGCGCTCATTACCATATTTTGAGGATAAACCTGTCAACGGTGCCGTGTCATCGCGCTCTTCAATCCAAGCTGAACGCACATCGGGCAGACCTTTTTGTAAATCAAGCTCGACATCTGGGTCGGTGTATGGGCCAGATGTATCATAAACCAAAATAGGGTGATTTTCTTCAAACCCGTTGGATGTTTGCGTTGGCGACAATGATATTTCACGCATAGGCACACGAATATCAGGCCGAGAGCCCTCAATATAGACCTTTTTTGAGTTAGGGTAGGGTTGGCGCGACTCTTTGTTTGCTGCGTCCATGTGTACTGAATTGCCTGATGATAAATCGCTCATGTATGTAAAACCTCTGCGTAAAAACTGAATGCCAATCATAACCATCTTGCAGGCTAAGATATAGCGAATAATGGTGTGTGTTTATTTGCAAAACTAGGCATTGCAAAATAAACCAATGTTTTCAAGATGGTGCAGATGAAAAGTGTGGATATAATTATTATTGGAGCTGGTGCGGCAGGCTTGATGTGTGCGATAACAGCGGCATCGCGGGGTAAATCTGTGCTTGTTTTGGATAAGTCCAAGAAAGTGGCGGAGAAAATTCGGATTTCAGGTGGCGGTAAGTGCAACTTTACCAACTTGGATGTTACAGCGGATAATTTCATCTCAGAAAATAAACATTTCTGCAAATCGGCACTTGCAGGGTTTAATCAGTGGGACTTTATCGATTGGGTGGTGCAGGCAGGTATTGATTATCATGAGCGCGAACATGGGCAGCTTTTTTGCGATAAATCAGCACAAGATGTTATCAAGATGTTGTTGGACAAGTGCGATGGTTATGGTGTACAAATTGAAGTAGGTGTAGAGGTTGAAAAGGTTGAGAAAGGAGAAGGCTTTCAACTGGAAACAAACATTGGAAGCCATGAATGTTCATCCTTAGTTATTGCCACAGGTGCATTATCTATTCCCAAAATGGGTGCGACAGGCTTTGGTTTTCAAATTGCAAGGCAGTTTGGTTTGAATGTGGTTGAAACACGCCCAGGGCTTGTGCCATTTACCTTTACGGGCAAAGAAAAGGATGCATTAAAAGAACTGGCGGGTATCTCATTGCCCGTGATTGTCTCGCTTGTGGAGAATAAAGTAGCCCCAAGCTTTAAAGAAGCCATGTTGTTTACCCACAGGGGGCTTTCAGGGCCAGCGATTCTGCAAATATCATCGTATTGGCTGCCTGGGCAGAGTATTTGTATCAATCTTATCCCTGATTTGGATTTGATTCGCTTTATTGAAGAACAAGTCAAAGAACGACCTCAAGCATTGCTGTCTACGGTGTTGTCTGCATGTTTAGCCAAGCGTTTGGTGAGTTTATTAAGTCAACGTGTTGATATGCATAAGAAGGTACAATCATTGTCTGAAAAAGATGTGCTTGATTTGAAAGACTTTTTAGAAGCGTGGAACATCAAACCCAGCAGTACCGAAGGTTATCGCACAGCGGAAGTCACGGTGGGCGGTGTGGACACAGCGGAATTGGATTCTAAAACCATGCAAGCCAAGAAAGTGGAAGGTTTATACTTTATTGGCGAAGTGGTGGATGTGACTGGGCATTTGGGTGGGTTTAATTTTCAATGGGCATGGTCGAGCGGATTCGCTGCGGGGAATATTCTTTAGTCTAAATCATGCTCCTGGAGCAATGATAAACTCGTTGTCAGATAATTTTTTCCGATTTAACTTTAGCTGTGGAAAAATACAGGATTGAAAAGGCAAACTAACGTTAATTGCAATGCTATTGATGTTTTTTAAGGTTTTATTGAAAGTGTACGTGTTTGCGTATTGTCCCCAAAGTGTGTTCACTGTATCTGCCTTTTTTTCACGGATAAAATTAAGCTTGTGTTCAGTTAATAATAGTTCATTTTTGTTTTCAAATACAGATAGAGCGAAATCTTCTTTTTTATAAACTTTCGTTTTTACGTAGCCAACAACTTCAGTTTGTATTGTTAAATCTTTGTTTTTGAAATCATGTTCAACGCCTGAAGGGATAATTGGTAAAAGAGGACCAAAAGAATGGGTTTTTTTATTGTAAATAATTTCCCTAATACTAACAGAAATACCATCACATTTATAAGTATAATAAGCACCTTTTCTCGTATCAATTGTTTGCCAAGCACTGTCATCTACCGCTACTAGACTTTCTTTTGAGCCTAAAATTGCACAGCTTGTTAAATTTAGTAGTAAAAAAGGAATAATCATTCTAACTGTATGATTTAATTTCATTAGTTTGCTCCTATTATTAACTCAAGTATAATTTAAAGATGCTAGAAAGACAATATTGGCTATACATGTTCATTTTTGTGCAGACATTCCCAAGGGAGCTTTTCTTGCTTCGTAATTCATTTTCAAAATGAACCAAAAAGCTGCCCTTTACAAGCTGCTTATTTCCTTCGTTTATTTGCAACAAAAGGGTGCGTGTTAGTGCGCCATATCCTTTTGCTGCGATACACTCAGGAGCAGCTTAACAAAGGGAGTATAAGTGTCACTTCGACCATCGTGGAGAAGTCTCATAGATGTCTCGGCTACGACTGACATGAGAAAATGATAAAAATATCTGTGTTAATCTGCGTGTATCTGTGGCTAATCAAAAAGCCGAAATAAAGTTTAGTCTTTTAAGCGCCAGCCAGTTTGCCAAAGCTTCCAACATGCAAAAATGGTCGCCAGCGTAGCCATAGAGACAATAGCAATGGCTTGCGATGGGTCGGTGTCGCCGACATTGAGAAAACCATGCCTGAAACCATCAATCAGATAAAAGAAGGGATTAAAGTGGTTCACCGCTTGCCAAGATTCAGGGAGTTGCTTCACTGAATAAAACACACCCGATAAAAAAGTAAGTGGCATAATGATGAAGTTGTTGAGCAGCGCCATATCATCGAATGTTTTGGACCACATGCCGCCAATCATGCCCATACCACCCATGATGATACTGCCGCACACGCCATAAAATAAAATCATCCAAAGATGTTCGATGTGCATATCAGTGAAAGGAACAAGCACCAATAAAAGTACAACGGCAACAATAAATGCGCGGGTCACCGCCGCACCCAAAAAGGCAAGGGTGACTTCAAATGCGGTGAGTGGTGCCATCATCAAAAAGATTTGCATATTCATCAGTTTACCCACCATGATGGAACTGGATGTGTTGGCAAAAGCATTCTGCATCATCGACATCATCACCAAACCAGGGATGAGGAAATTAAAATAAGGTACATCCAAGTCGGGTACGGAGCGCTCGCCCATGGCATAGCGAAATACAATCAAATACATCACCGCCGTCAGCGCAGGCGCAACAATGGTTTGCATCTTCACATTAAGGAATCGGCGGGATTCCCTTGAATATAATGTCCAACAGCCGTACCAGTTCATGATTGATGCTCGTTGGTCAAACGAAGAAACACATCTTCCAAATCTTCATTTTGCACGGACACAGATTGCGCTTCACCCAAAACTTGGATGGCAGCTTGGTATGCGGCATTAAAATTGTTTTGTCCGCTTGCATCTTTTTTCAAACATAAAAATATTTTGTTGGCATCAATGCGCGGTGAGAACGCTGTGAGTTTGCTTAGGCTTTCATTTGCAACATCTTCAGCATATTCCAAGACCAAAGCTGAACTGCCCACTGTATTCAATAGACCTTTCATGGATTGGGATGTTAGGAGTTTACCTTGGTTGATAATCGCAACATGGTCACATAATTCTTCAGCTTCTTCGAGGTAGTGGGTGGTCAGTAGAATGGTTGTGCCATTGGCGTTTAACTCACGCATAAAACCCCATAATCGCTTGCGAAGTTCCACATCTACACCCGCAGTTGGTTCATCCAAGATGACGACTTTTGGTTTATGCACCAAGGCTTGTGCCACCAACAAACGTCTGCGCATACCGCCAGAGAGTTGGCGTGCATTTTTATCAGCATGTTCGGATAACTCCAAGCGATTTAAAAGCTCATCAATCCAAGCTATATCTGGCTTAACGCCAAACATACCTGACATAATTTTGAGGATATCACGCGGAGCAAAGAAAGGGTCAAAAGCAATTTCCTGTGGCACAACACCCAAACGTTGTTTGCACCACCGGCGTTCACTAAATAAATCATGACCTAAAAAAGAGACTTGCCCAGATGAAGGTTTGACGGTGTCTGCTAAGATATTGATAAGTGTTGATTTGCCTGCACCGTTGGGACCAAGCAGGGCAAAAAATGAACCTTCAGGTACGGATAAATCCACGCCAGAGAGCGCTTTTTTTCCATTTTTGTAGGTTTTGGTGAGCCCTTGAACAGTGAGTGCGGCAGTCATTACCTAAAAGAAAAAGGTTTAGTATTCAGCAGCATGCCCACAGCCAGCGCCAGTTTCGGCAGGTGTGAACGATTTACCACAACCACACGTTGATGCGGCGTTTGGATTCTTAATCACGAAGGATTCACCTTGTAATGAGGTTTGATAATCCACTTGTGAGCCTTTAAGCATTTCCATGCTCATTTGGTCTACCAGTAAACCCACGCCAAAGTTTTCAACCACAGTGTCGTTATCTTTGATTTCATCATCAAATGTAAAACCATATTCAAAACCAGAGCAGCCGCCACCCGAGACAAAAATACGAAGTTTTAGCCCTTTGTTTTCTTCATTTTCAAGCAAGGCTTGAATTTTTGTTGCGGCACTTTCAGTTAATGATACAGACATGATGAATACTCCAGTGGTGCAAATATAAGATTTAATATCGCTTGGCACAAGTGTTGCTGAAAGAACATGAAACCTAGCCATCATCCAATGATGGCGAATCCTAAGCTTATAAGGTTAAACCATGATGAAGAATGAAGGTGTGACTATGCATGATACTCAAGATAAACAACAGATATTGGATATGCGTGAAACCATAACCGCGATTCATGTGGCAGCACAGTTGATGTGCAGACAAAGCGAAGGCAGGCAGACCTATCCTGTGGCAAAAAGTATTGTAATGTTGACGGAAAAAGTGTTGGCAAGCTTAAAGAAGAACGAGCCTAAAATGAAGAATGAGGCATCATGACGTTAACAAAAATAGTAAAGCTAGAGGTTAAGTAAATGGCAATCAATGCAATCACAGTTTTGCTCTGTGATGACCATCCCATGGTACGCAATGGATTTAAGCAGCTTTTGCAAAGTGTACCTGATATTGAAGTGGTGAGTGAAGCTGAAACAGGAGAACAGGCCTATCAAAACTATCGAAAACAAAAGGTGGATGTCATTATCTTGGATATTTCTATGCCGGGCATGGGAGGGCTTGCTGCAGCAAGGCATATTTTAGAATATGATGCAAAAGCTAAAATTATGATGCTTACCATGCATGACAGTCAAACTTATGTGGTGAGGGCATTGAAAATTGGCGTTAAAGGGTATTTAACCAAGATGGCAGAGCCTGACGAGTTGATTAAATCGGTACGTTTAATGGATAGAGGACGTCCATACATTGAAGCATCCTTAGCACATGATTTGGCGTTTGCTAACGTATCGGCAGAAAGTGACCTGATTGATATTTTAAGTGCGCGTGAGTTTGAAGTGTTTTCCGCATTGGCAGATGGGCAGTCGGTGAAGGAAATTTCTTGTTTACTGCATCTAAGCCCTAAAACAGTGGGCGTGCATCGCACCAATATCATGAAAAAGCTTCATACTGACAATCTTTCGGATATCACTCGTCTTGCTATCCGCCATGGGGTTATCGCCGCTTAGTTCTGACAAAATTTAAGTGGCATTGCTTTTGCTTTGTGAGGGTGAGTTGACATAAAGGTATAAAAGTAAGTGTTGCGAACGACTGTATGAGGTTAGCAATATGCATAATATGGAAAAGTGGTTTGTGGAGTTAACAATTGTAGGTCGATTGCGACTGATTGGTGGTGTGGCTGTAGTAGGCATGCTATTTTCAGGACTGATTCATAACAATGCATTGTATGAAGTTGAGGCTGTCGTTGAGCAATATGCAGAAGCTAGCCTAAATATGAAAAACTTGGATATGCTTACGGTGGAATTGTATGTGGAAAAAGAAAGTGCGTTGCGCTATCTTAAGTTTTCCGACAGAGCAGCCAAGGGTAAGTGGCAGGATATCAGTCAACATAATGATGAGGTGATTCAAAAGCTTGGCACTGAATTACCAACAGCAGAAACAAGCAAACAACTGCTGGTAATTATGGGAAAAATGCAGCGTTTTGATAAATTGTTTCTTTCAACCATTAGCGATAGAAAGGTGATTGGATTCAATGAAAATGAAGGTTTGGTGGGTCACTTTCGCAAAAGTATTCATAACGTGGAATCTAAGCTCAAGGAGATTGAAAATCCTGATTTGCTTATTTCTATGCTCTTCATGCGCCGCCATGAAAAAGATTTTATGCAGCGTTTCGTCATCATGTATGCCAACCAACTGCGCGATGAAGCGGCTCACTTTAAGCGCATTTTAAAACAAAGCTCGATTGACCCTAAAGCAAAAGCCTATTTGTTGAAAAATATAGATGTCTATTCCGCTACATTTTTACAATATCAACAGCGTATGTCACATATGTTTGAAGTGATGCAAAGTTTGGAAGCTATTTATACTCAAGAGATGTTGCCTGATTTGCATAATACGCATACACAGCTTTCATCCCATATCAACATGCTCCAAGATAAACACGATGAAATTTTACAAAACCAAACGGATGTGTTCTGGGGTGCTTTGTTGTTGGTTATTTTGTCTGTGGGGCTAGTGATTCAATGGATTGGACGTACAATTACTGTACCGCTGAATAAGATTGCCCATGCTATGGATGAGCTTGAAGAAGGTAAAATTAAAGAAGTTTATTTTCCCATGAAAGGTGCGGTAGCGGAACTATTGGATTCGCTGGATAAATTTCAAAAACAATCGGGGGATACATATTTGCTAAAGCAAGTAGTGGAAGAAAACCCTCAAGCTATCATGTTGGCAGATAAAGATTCCTTGATTATCAATTATATGAACCCTGCGGCTTTGGTTTTGTTTGAAAATGTTGAAGGTGAACTTCCATGCAACGCCAAAGATTTGGTAGGTAAAAACATTGATATTTTTCATGAAAAACTATTATATCAACGGCAGGTGTTATCGGATGAAAGTAGATTCCCTATGCAAGCATCATTTGTGATTGCAGGGCGGATGGTTGCATTCAGTGCTCATGATTTGAAAAATAATCAAGGTGAATGGATTGCTATTATGGTATCGTGGAGTGATGTAACGGAGCAAGAGGCACTTGCCAATGATTTTGAAGCCAATATTGGGGCTATGGTGGATGAACTGATTACTTCAGCCACAGAACTGCAACAATCATCGGATACATTGACAGAAATAGCAGAAGTTTCACTGCAACAAGCGGGTAGTGTGGTTGCAGGTGCGAATGAGGCCAATCATAATACAACAATGGTAGTCAGCGCGGCAGAACAAATGTCTGACTCGATCCAAGACATTATGCAGCAAGTGAAAGTGGCAGTTGATATCTCAGCGCAAGCAGTGGATGAAGCTGAGAGCACCAACCAGACTGTGGGTAAACTATCATCAGTATCTGAAGAAATTGGGCAGGTGGTGAGTGTAATTACGGATATTGCCAAGCAAACCAATTTACTTGCACTCAATGCCAGCATTGAAGCAGCACGAGCTGGTGAGGCAGGGCGAGGGTTTGCTGTGGTTGCAGGGGAAGTGAAAGATCTTGCCAATCAAACCTCACGGGCTACCGAACAAATATCAGCACAGATTTTAGCCATTCAAACCGGAAGTGGTGACGCAGAGGTTGCGATTAAAAAGATTGGGGAAACTATTCAAGAAATGAACCGTACCAATGAGGCAATTGCTTTAGCAACCGAGCAGCAAAGCCAAGCAACGCAACAGATTGTACAAAGTGTGCAATCGGCATCGGTGGCAACAGAGCAGGTGAGCCAAGCCATTGATAGTGTCAGTTCCGCTGCAGATTCAACAGGTAGTGCAGCCCACGAAGTGAATATGGCAGCACGCACCATTCACAGCAAAGGTGAGGATTTAGCATGTCGCGTGAGCCATTTCTTGGAAAGCTTGCGCAAAGCTTAGGACGCGCAATATACCACAACCCAATGCTTTTAACCCCCAAAGCTAGAATGACAGTGCAGAGCAAATTAAAGTTGAGGGAAAGGTTAAGGCAGTGGCTTATATAAAAGAAGCAAATGGTAGGTTTTAGATGTCTAAACGCTTAGATACGGTTGTTGAAAAAGTTGATGAGAACGATTCAGGCCGAGAAGCTGTACAGTTTGCGGTGAATAAGCACCAAAGACACAAACAGCCAGTTTGGTTTAAACAATTACGTCAATTTATTTCGGGTCAACATTCCAAGCGTGAGTGGTTATTGCTGGGTGAGCGCGTTTTTTCACATCCACGGTATGCCATGGTGGTGATGGTAGCTTTGGCACTTTGTTTCTTTGAGCGGTATTTGTTTATTCTTCTGCCCATGGCTCTGTTTTTCACCACAGAATGGTGCATGCGTTTTTGGTTGCAGAAAGAAAGGGGGTTTCGTAATAAGCTTGAACTAACTTTTTTGATTCTGGATGGTATTGCCACCATCAGCCTGTATTTCTCGATTTTTATGCCAGCCTCCATTCTTGAGCAAGGTATTTATTTCAGAATCACCCGATTGTTTCGGGGTATGTATATGTTGCGTATTTTCCGCTTCCTTTCCTTTGATGCTATGGTATTTTCCCTACGTTTGGCTATGGGCACGATTGCTGTTGCTGCCATCGCTTGGGGTGTGCCATCCATGGCTTTGTATTTTGGGATTATCCTATTGATGGAAACTGCATACCGTACCTATTCCATTTATCGTGTTTTATCCCAAGGTAAACACCGAAAATTGGAGTTGTTTTTTATTCCTTTGGATATGTTTGCAGCTTTTGCTGTGACGGGTTTTATCCCTGAACTTAGTACAACATGGGTGTTGTTACGTCTAGCACGTTTTCTTATTGTTTTAAACCCTTTGGGGCGCATTGCTGAAGCGGCAAAGCGGGTGTTGATATTACCCGAAATTCAACAAGAAGGCAGTATGCTTGCGGGTTTATTTGTAGCATACATGATTATTGGTTCTATTGCGATGTGGTTTATTTATCCACATATGGATATGAACAGCGATAACATCATTGATGATACAGACTATGCAGCCTATCAGGTGTTGTTGTATGTGTTTCGTTTAATGATTGACCCTGGTGCAGCGCCAACAGAGGCTTTTTCGCCTATGATTGCAGTGGTGACTGCGATTTTGGTCATTTCTGGTATTTTCTTTTTCGCTTTGGTGGTAAGCCTTGGTTCGAATGTGATGAAGTATATGCTGGATGAACTTGCCAACAGTCCGCTTTCAGCTCGGGAACATATTTTGTTTATGGGACATAATGAACAAGCCTTACCCATTTTGCATAAGGTGGGACAACTATGTGCACGTATGCAACATTCCTTACCTTCGGTGTGGGTTTTTCATGGTAAAGCTTTGGTGGGGGCAGGTCAGGTTGGCGGATGGTTAAGTGTACGTGAGGTGATGACGGGTGCAAGAAATGTGGTGGAGAAGTTTAAAATTACAGGTGTGCGCCAATTGGTGTTGTTTTTGCAAAAACAACATCAGCCCGAGCCTGCAGAAGTTGCAGATATGCATCATTTGGCACGGGAATTGAATGTGGATGGACTATTGATTTCTGATAGTACCATGCCTGAAAGCCTAAGCAAAATATACACAGGTTCATTGGGTATGAAGGCTGTGGATTCAGCATCGGTTCGGGCGAGGATGTTGTATCAAATGCATCATTGCAGCCAAATGCCGGAATTGGGTATGCAGATGTTTGATGTAGTCTCAGGTGAATCGGGTTTGAATGCCATGCTTTGGTCATTTGAGATTCAACATACCAGTGCTGGAGCAATGATTGAGCATAAGGATAAAAAAATATTGCTTGAAGTATGGCTTACCAATTGTTTTGAAGAAGGTTTGAATATTCTGGCAGCACGCCGTCATGATGGCTCTTACATTTTATTTAGTGATCTTATGCATTTGGCGCATGATGAAAGCTTTGAAGTCATCATTGTTTTGGGTAGGGATAAGTTGCTCTGGTCAGGCATTATGAGCCAAAGCTTTAGCCTTGGCGAACGAGAACATTACAACGAGCTACAAGCATTCACTTGGCCTGAAACTTGGGACTTATCCATGATGTTTTTGGGCTGGCACCCAGGGCTTCCAGCCATGATTGAAGAAATGGCTGAGCGTCATCATAAGTTAACGTGTCATGTTTTTAGCACCTGCCCTCACGATAATTTGACGATACAAGGCGAGGCTTTGACACATATCGAACATAAAGTGAATGAGGCAAATACCTGTGCATTGAAGGTGGATGTACATGCATGGAATGGTTTGGACACGGCGGTGTTAGAAGCAAAACTACGTGGATGTAAAATGATGATACTGTATCCCGAGAAACGCGAGGATGCAGGTGAGGACTCCTTGCTAGAATTATGGTTACATGAAGTGGCAGCTATGCTGACCGAGCGCAAAGAAAAGACCAAATGGTGGTCGCCACCCAAGCTCATGATTCTACCACGCAATGGTGATTATATCGCCGATTTTGTTGATGCTGCACAGCAATATCCCTTGCTGGATATTCGTGTGGGTTCGCCTGATGCATTTCATGATATATTTATGGCAAGGCAACTGCTTACACAAGCTAGGAAGACACAATACCCAGAGGAGGCAGTAACCGATGGTTATGTTTATGAATTCATGGATGACATGCTTGGTGATGCGGTATTGGTTGAAGATATTGCTTCACCCAGACTTTTGGAAGAAGGAAAACAAGCAGGCTGGGATGGTGTTTACCGTGAAGCTTTACGTCGAGGTTGGATGCTGATGGCTTACCTTAAAGCTGATATGAGTGGGGGTAGAACGATGTTTTCTGCTTTAGACCATTTGTTTCCATTGCATGCAGGCAAGGTGGGTCAGATGACATTGTTGGCAGGCTCTCCCGTGACGGAAATGGATGTGCCGCAGCAGACATCATCTTTGTTTTTCTGTCGTCGTGGTGTTTTGAATAATGATGATGTTCAAGGTGAAGTGAAACAAGATAATAAAGAAGAAAGTGTTGCTACTCATACTGTAGCAGAAACCAGTCAAGACGTTCAAGATATAGATACATCAGATGCTAATGCGAACATAAGTGTTCCATCAATAGCGATACCACAAAGCGAAAAAAACCTTACTGATGGGTCAAAAAAAAACATGCAAATAAGTGTAAAAGAAGCCACCAAAGTGGTTTGTGATGATGCTGTACAAGGAGAAATGATGAGTGAATCTGTATGGCCGAAACAAGCGGATAAACGCTTGCTTCGTGTATTACAAAAACAAATTGAAGGGTCAGTCGAACTTTTATCCAGCAGCAGTGAAGAAGGGTTAGTGAAGTTGATGGGAATTTTAGGTATGGGTGTGTCACCTGAGGTTGAAGCTGCCATTATGGATGCATTGGCAGACTTGCAAAATATCGACCGCGTTAGCCAACGCTTGAATAATGTCAAATCGTGTTTGGATGATTGGGCAACTGCGCAACCCGATACGACAGGGCTGGTGCTTTGGGAAGAAAAAGTATCCAAACGGTATGTTATGGAAGAAGAACGTTTGGTGTTGAGAGGTGAATTATGAGCGGCCCTAAAATTTTGATAGTTGAAGACTCAACCATGGTGCGTATTACTGTGAAACGCACTTTGTTGTCGGTGGACTTTGGTGTGGAAGAAGCCAAAGACGGGCAAGAAGGCTTAGATAAAGCATTACAAGCAGAAACACCTTTTGATTTAATTTTAACAGATTTAAATATGCCAAACATGGATGGATTAACCATGATTCAAAAGCTTAGAGAAACTGAAAAGTATGCAGATACACCGATTGTCATGCTGACCACTGAGTCGGGTGAAGATAAAAAAGCAATGGGACACAATTCAGGCATTTCAGCGTGGTTGGTCAAGCCTTTCGAGCCAGATGCCTTGATTGAAACGGTTGGCGGTATGTTATTTTAAAGTGAAGTGTATGGTAGGGGAAGGTTATGGATGAAGAACTGTTGGGCGAATTTCTAACAGAAAGCAATGAGAATTTAGCGCAAATTGAGCAGAAATTGATGGACTTGGAAGCAAGCCCTGAAGATGCTGAGCTATTAGATGCTATTTTTCGAACCATTCATACTGTGAAAGGAAGTTGTGGTTTTCTTAATCTCAAACATTTGGAAAAAGTTGCCCATGCCGGTGAAAACCTTTTGGATAAAATTCGCCAATTAAAATATCCTGTCAATGAAGGTATCGTTTCCTTATTACTTGAATGTGCGGATGCGATTACCCAGTTATTAGAAGGTTTAGAGACGGAAGGCAAAGAGCCAGAGTTGGATCACTCTGATTTGATAGCAAGGCTTCATGCTTGTGAGCGTATGGTGTCAGGTGAAACGCAACAAGAAACAGAGACTGCATCAGAAACAGCAGACCATGTGGTTATTGCATGGTTGGATGATTTTGAAGAACCTATCAAAGAAGCATTGCAAGCGAAAAACCTTATCACTGCAGCGGATGTGATTGCGGCAGGTTTTGCAAGTTTACGGGATATTGAGCCCTTAACATCAGCTGATGCTTTAAAGATTTTAGGTGTTGCGCGTTCCGCTGTTGATTTACCTGGTCAAAATGAGTTAAGCAGTGAACAAGAACACGTTGTCCAAGATGTAAAACCCAGCAAAGCACCGAAACGAGAGACTGCGGCAGAAGTGGTCAATGATGAAGTTCCAACGGTTTCTGACGATGAAGTAAAAACAGCTGAGGTCACCCCAGAAAAAGTGCAACCAGAGAAACAAGAGGCAAAAGAAGCTGTACCTGCAAAAGTGAAAAAGTCAGCAGCTAATGCCAGTATTCGTGTTGATATTGGGCTTTTGGATGAGTTGATGAACCAAGTGGGAGAGCTGGTGCTAACGCGCAATAGGTTGGTGCAAATGGTGCGTGCTTTGGGTTCCATGGAGTTGATGCGCGTGGGTCGTGATGTGGATCAAATCACTGAACAGCTACAAGAACAGTTGCTACGCACGCGTATGCAACCGATTCAAACGATTTGGAGCAGTGTGCCTAGGATTGTTCGTGACATTGGTAAGCAGCTGGATAAAACAATAAAAGTGGTGATGAATGGTGAAGATATGGAGCTGGATCGTACCATTCTCAATGCACTTAAAGACCCTCTTACCCATATTATTCGTAACAGTTGTGACCATGGGATTGAGTCGCAAGAGACAAGGAAGAAGCAAGGTAAACCGCAGCAAGGTACGCTTACTCTTTCCGCAGAACAGGAATCTGGGTTTATTTCTATTACGATTCATGATGATGGTGGCGGCATTGATGCCGAGGTGATTAAAAATAAAGCGGTGAAGATGGGTGTGTTAACCGAGGAACAAGCAGCAAGTATTTCTAAAAAGGCAGCATTGCAGTTGATTTTTCATGCAGGTCTCTCTACCGCTGAAAAAGTGACAAACTTTTCAGGGCGTGGTGTAGGTATGGATGTTGTACGCACTGAAATAGAACGCGTAGGTGGTAGTGTAGACATTGATAGCACGGTGGGGCAAGGCACAACGTTACGGATTCAGATTCCATTAACGTTAGCAATTATGTCAGCCATGGTTGTGGCATGTGAAGGTCAACGTTTTGCCATTCCTCAGATGAGTGTGCAAGAGTTGTTGAGCACCCCTGAGGACTCTGATGATTGGCGGCTTATTGCAGGTCAGCCATTTTACCGATTGCGTGGTAAGTTGCTGCCAGTGATGCGGTTAAAGGATGTGCTGGATTTGTCAGATAATGACCGCTTGTCTGGGTCTATTGTGGTTGTTGATTTGGGTGACAGGACATTTGGTATTCTTGTGGATCAAATTTATGGTGCAGAAGAAATTATGGTTAAACCTTTGGGGGTACATTTCCAACACCTTAACTTCTATGGGGGTTGCAGCATTTTAGGCGATGGAACAGTGATTCCTATTTTCGACTGCAATGGTCTTGCATCCATGATTCAAATTTCATCAGACATGGCAGCTGTCCAGCATTTAGAAGAAGAAAACCATATGGGGTACGTAGATAAGCAGCAGCACAGCCTTTTATTTAGCCAAGCAGGTATGCGCTATGCCATTCCCATGACGCTGGTGGAGCGTTTAGAGTATATTAAGCCTGAACGCATTGAAAAAACGGCAACAGGTGAAATTCTACAATACCGCGGTGAAGTGATTACCGTACTGCGTTGGTCGGATTTACTGGGTGAACCCACACGGCAACGTGATGAAAAGGGTGAAGATGATGAAGTTTATTGTCTTATTTTATCGGATGGTGATGCCAATAGCAGTAAACGGATGTGTTTGCAGGTTGATGATGTAGAAGATATATTAGAATTAGATGTTGGAATGGAGATTAAGAAGACATCTGAGAACCCTCTATTTTTGGGTACAACCGTTATTCAAGGGATTGCCACAGAAGTGATGAACGTGTTTGGAGTGTTAGAACGAGCGAATCCACACTGGTTTATGAATAATAAAAAAGACCAAGCGCGCAAGGTACTGTTTGTCAAAGATGCGTAATTTTTTCCGCCAACTGGTTATTCCTGTCTTGGAAAGCATGGGCTTTATTATTCGCGTGGCTGAAGATGGTGAACAAGCCAAAGACATTTTAGCAACATTTACACCAGGTTTTCTACTTACGGATATTGAAATACCAAACCCTAATGGTCATGAACTTACCAAGTGGGTCAAAGAACAGCCTAGACTACATCAAACCATTATTGTGGCATTAATGGGCAAACAAGAATTTGATATTCATGCTGTGGGTCATGAAATGTTTAGTGGTGTTTAATCTAAAAGCGATAGCCGAACGTTTGTTGAAAATATCACATGCATTTTATATGCACGCAGTAAACCTCAACAGAATAAAATATTTGCAAATACACAAGTGTTTGCAGTATAGGAGTAGAGAGTATGGGACAAGTATTGACAGCTATAAATAATAAAAGCAACCATACCACAGAACTTTTAACATGTCGTGTTGGTGAACAATGGATTGGTTTTCGTGTGCAGCAAGTTCGCGAGGTGGTCAAGCAGCAACCGCGAACCCATATGCCAAAAGCACCTAATGCAGTGGCAGGGTTAATTAACCTAAGGGGGCGGGTGATTACTGAGCTTGAGGTTCGACAAGTGATTGGGTTGCCCAAACGTGAGCAAGGTGAACCTTTCCATGTTGCCATTGTTGAAACCGTAAGTGGTGAAGATTTTGGTTTAATTGTGGATGATGTGGGCGAGGTGGTCACTATGAATGAAGATGCATTTGAGCCAACGCCGCAATCGTTAGATACCGTATGGCGACAAATCAGTGATGGTGTTCTCAAACAAAAGGATAGGGTTCTTGTACTGGTGAATGTAGATCGGTTTATTGGTTTAACGATTTCAAATCTAAATAACGAAAGTTATCACGAAATGACGTTTCATTGATATGAAAGCTTTGGTGGTTGATTTTGAAGGTGACTCTCGAAAAGCAATGATGAAGTTTTTGGCATATCTTGGTTTTGATGTGTATGAGGCTGCGGATGCAAAACAAGCACAACAACATTTGTCTGAACATCGGTAATCCCCCCAAAAATATTTGAGTTTATAAGTAGAATTTTCTAGTAATCAAAACAGGAGATTTTACGATGAGGAAATCAAGGTATAGTGATAGCCAAATAATCAACATTTTAAAGGAAGCCGAGGCAGGTGTTCCAGTTCCAGAGTTGTGTAGAACTCATGGCATGAGCAGTGCTTCATTTTACAAGTGGTGTAGTAAATATGGGTGGATTACTATCGCACGTACCATGAGTAAAGGTGGTTCTTTAATTACGGGCGCAGCCGAATTGTCATCGGGCAACCACTCCAAGTGGCAGCAAGTATTATTCAAAGGCAAACGTTTGTGGAAGCTTGCTTAAGTCTCTGTGTGGGTGGTTTGGGGTAGCAGGCTATCCACGTAAGCTTCTGGGTTAAATGGCATCAAATCTTCTAAGGTTTCACCCACGCCCACATAACGCACAGGTAGCTTGAATTTATCGCAGAGTTGCAACACCACGCCACCTTTGCCCGTGCCATCCAGTTTGGTAACGATTAAACCAGTGGTATAAATGATTTCGCGAAATTTTTCGACCTGTACCACTGCATTTTGTCCTGTGCCACCATCGACTACATGCCATACTTCATGGGGTGCACCATCCAAAGCCTTGCCAATCACACGGTAAACCTTTGCCAACTCGTTCATCAAGCTTATATCCGTTTGTACGCGCCCAGCCGTGTCGATGATAATGACATCATAGTTTTTGGCGATACCACGCGTGATGGTATCAAAAGCAACCGATGCGGGGTCAGCGCCTTCGGCTTGTTTCACAATGTCCGCACCTGCACGCTCTACCCATACTGCCAACTGCTCTACTGCCGCAGCGCGAAAAGTATCCGCTGCACCAATCAAAACCTTTTTACCTTGTGCTGCATACATATTGGCTAACTTGCCGATGGTGGTGGTTTTACCCGTGCCATTCACGCCAGCTACCAAAAGCACAAACGGTTTGGCTTCATGAATAGGGCTGTTGATGTTGAGGGTTTGTTGCATATTGTCTTTAAGTGTTTGCATGGGTTGTTTGGATTTTTTGGCTTGTGCAATCAAAGCCATAGCCAGTGGTGCCCCACAGTCTGCCATAATTAAGGCATCTTCAATGTCTTGCCACTCGCTTTCACTTAACTTTTCTTTGACTTGTCCAGGAAACATGGCTGCCAAACTGTTGCGGCTTTTACTTAAACCTTGGCTAAGACGATTGAAAAACGACATACATACCACCCTTGAAATTGAAAGCGCATGATTGTGATTTAAGGTATCTTTTGCAAGCGCCAGTATTCCTTATAGCTTGTTGCCATGTTTTCTAAGTTTGATATTTCTCTTGCCGTGATTGACCTTGATAACACACTTTATGCTGCGGATAATGGTGTGTTTGCGCGCATGGATAAAAAGATGATAAGCTATATTCAACGTGAGTTGGGATTAAATAAGGCGGATGCTGATGTTTTGCGTATCAAATATTGGAAGCAATATGGTTCCACACTCAAAGGCTTGATGGTTCATCATGGGCATGATGCAGAACCCTTTTTGTTGGAAGCCCATGATGTGGATGCGCATGAGTTGCTGCAACCCGAACCCTCGCTGCAAGCTGTTTTGCAAGCCATGCCTATGCGAAAAGTGATTCATACCAATGGCACCAAAGAACATGCGGAAACAATTTTAAAGGCTTTGGCGATACGTGATTTTTTTGCTGAAATTTATGATGTGCGTTTGAATGCCTACACACCCAAGCCTTGTGTGGATACACTTAAACATTTGTTTGCGTTGGAAAATGTTGCTGCAGAGCACGTGTTGGTGATTGATGATATGCCTGCCAATTTAGCGGTTGCTAAGCAAGCTGGCGCAAAAACAGCATGGATTAGCCCGCAAGCATTAAACCAGCCCCATGATTGGGATATGGCAGCAGAATCGTTTGTAGATTTATTGATGAAGTAGTTTTTTGATACTTTTGATTGTTTAAGTGAAATACTTTCGTTCATTTTTGTACAGACAAAAACGAACCAAAAAGCTGCCCTTTACAATCTGCTTGTTCCCTGCGTTTACTTATAGAAAAAGGGCGCGTGTTACTGCGCTAACCCTTTTGCTACAAGACACTTCGGCGCAGATTAACAAAGGGGAAAAATGTCACTTCGACCGTAGTGGAGAAGTCTCAGAGATATCTCGACTTCCCCTAGGGGATACTCTCTTGCTTCTCAATTCACCTCATCGCTCGGTATGACAGTTCTTATAGCGGTTTATCTGTTTTATCTGCGTGTACCTGTGGCTAATTTTAGTGGTGAAAAAGTAAAGGCTAAGCTTGGTCTAAACCAAATGCCGCATGTAATGCACGCACAGCCAGCTCAATATATTTCTCTTCTAAAACCACAGTGACTTTGATTTCACTGGTGGTAATCATTTGGATATTGATATTTTCTTGCGCAAGCACATTAAACATTTTTTTGGCAACACCCGTGTGCGAACGCATACCCACACCAATAATAGAAATTTTGGCAACTGTATTATCACCTTTGACTTCACGTGCTTTCATTTTATCGCAAAGGGTTTGCAGCAAGGTCATGGTCGCATCAAAATCATTGCGCGGCACCGTAAAGGTTAAATCGGTTTGCCCATCTTCAGCGATATTTTGCACAATCACATCCACATTGATGTCGGCTTCGGCGACTGGACCAAACACAGCCGCAGCAATACCGGGTTGGTCGGGAATACCTTTGATGGTTACTTTTGCTTCGTCGCGGTTGTAGGCGACACCTGAAATTTCTGCACGTTCCATATTACATTCCTCTTTGCTTACCCGCGTTCCTTCCACCAGATGAAAGCTTGAACGCAAGTGAATTGGTATGTTGTAGCGCATACCCAGCTCAACACTTCGCGTTTGCAACACTTTTGCACCCAAGGATGCAAATTCTAGCATTTCTTCATAACTGATGCTGTCCATCTTACGTGCATTGGGTTCAATGCGCGGGTCGGTGGTGTAAATACCATCCACATCAGTATAAATATCGCAAGAATCAGCTTTGACGGCAATGGCAAGAGCCACTGCAGAGGTGTCTGAACCACCTCGCCCTAAAGTGGTGGTTTCACCGTTGGCATCCACACCTTGGAAACCTGTAATCACAGGCACTTCACCACGTTCCATATGTTTGATGAGGTGGTCGCTTTGCACATCTTTGATGCGTGCTTTGGTATGACACCCTTCAGTTTTGAAACCTGCTTGCGCACCACTGAATGAATACGCTGCTACGCCAAGTTTGTTCAATTCAATCGCCAGCAGTGCAGCGGTAACCTGTTCACCTGTGGCGACCAAAGCAGCCACTTCTCTCATGGGTGGGTTGTCACTCATGCTGTTTGCCAAATGAAGCAAGCGATTGGTTTCACCGCTCATGGCAGACACCACCACCGCGATTTCATTGCCGCGTTCTAATTCATTTTTACAAATCTGAGCCGTGGCTTGAATGCGCTCGATGGAGCCGACTGATGTGCCACCAAATTTTTGTACGATTCTCATATTATTGTCCGCCCACAGGCACAGTGGCAATGCCAACTTTACCCATTCCCAATTCGCGCACAGTGTCTAAAATATACACCACGCGTTTGTGTTTAGCATTGGCATCAGCTCGGATGACCACCCGCATATTGGGGTTACCTTTGGTAATGTTGAGAATACGTTTTCTAAGCTCGCCATCAGCCACAGCTTCTTCTTGGACAAACAACTGACCTTTTTCATCCACGCTCACGGTAACTTGTTCTATATCTTTATTGGCAGCTTGGGCTTTGCTTTGCGGCAAGTCCAGTTTGATGCTGTTGTTGGCTGTAAAACTGGTGCTAACCATGAAAAAAATCAGCATCAAAAATACCACATCAATCATAGGTGTTAAATCAATCAGCAAATCACTGCGTTTTTTGTTGGGGCGAAGATTCATCCACGCTCACCTTTGAGTAAATCCACGAAATACAAGGCATGTTGCTCAATTTCAATCACATACTGATTCACTTTGGCTTCAAAAAAGCGGTACGCTACCAATGTTGGGATAGCCACCACCATACCTGCGGCAGTAGTGTTTAATGCTTTGGAAATACCCGCAGCCAGCACATCCGCTTTGCCCACGCCTTCCACAGAAATCACTTGAAACACTTCAATCATACCAATCACCGTACCCAAAAGACCAAGCAAGGGTGAAATCGCAGCAATCAGTGCTAAAATGCCGATAAACCGTTCTAGGTGAGCCACTTCTTGTCTGCCCACTTCTTCCAAGATTTCTTTCATGATGCTGCGCTTTACACCACGATTTTTAAGCGCCACCCAAAGGATGCGACTCATGGCAGTATTGTTGTTTTTGCATAGCTCCAATGCTTGTTCAACATTGTCTTCACGGACTTGATTTTCAACCGCAGCAATATCGGCAGCGGGGATAACAGCGGATGCTCTTAAGCTCCAAAAGCGCTCAAAAATAATAGTGAGAGACACCAGCGAAGCCACAATCAAGATGTACATGACGATGCCACCTTGCGATATAAATTCGTACATGAAAAACCTGCCCTTGAAACTGAAATAATATTTAATCTGACGCAAGTATAGGCAGGCTTTGCTTTGCTGCAATCGTGAAGTTGATGAAATCTGTAAAAGGTCGGTTATGCTTAGGCTCATATCCTGTGTGGTGGAGTTGAAATAAGATGATTGATAAAGATTTGTTTGCGATTTTGGTTTGTCCCAAGTGTAAAGGCAAAGTGGATTATAATAAGGATAAATCAGGATTGGTGTGTGATGCTTGCAAGCTTGAATACCCCATCCATGATGATATTCCTGTGATGTTGATTGATGAGGCGAAGCCACTCTCTTAAATGAGTAATCCAAACCCACAAGCACCGCTTTGGACGCGCCTATTGTTTGGTGCGCTTGCCAAAGTGCCTATGCCGATGATGCACTTTTTGGGTGATGTGTTGGGTTGGTTGTATTACACATTGGACAAACGGCACCGCGCTATCACTTTGCGTAATATTGCACGTGTTTTTCCTGAAAAACCCAAAAAAGAAAGAAAACACTTAGCCAAAAGAGCATTCAAACAAATGGGTCGCACCTTGATGGAAATTCCTTATGTGTTTTCCGCCAGCCGTGAGGATTTGTTGGCGCATGTTGCGATTGACAACAAAGATGTGCTTACCGATGCCTTGGCGCAGCAAAAAGGCGTGTTTTTGCTTGCTTCGCATTTTAGCAACTGGGAATTGATGGGTTTGATGCCTGCCATGATGGGTTATCAAACCTCCATGATTTATCGCAGGCTTAATCAAAAACCATTGGATGCCTACACCTTGGCTTCGCGTTCTCGCTTTGGCACACATCTTTATTCACGCAACACAGGTG
>CAMZLX010000160.1 GCA_947311795.1 uncultured Zetaproteobacteria bacterium | reverse complement strand
TTACGCCACAACCAAAGCCCAAGCTTTTGAGGGTTTACGCCAGATTGGTGCAGCCAAAAATAAGGCATGTGTGCTTTCATTCGTTTTGGATGGTGTACATCCGCATGATTTGGGTACGATTCTCGACCGTGAAGGTGTGGCGATTCGTGCAGGACATCATTGCGCTATGCCTGTGATGCAGTTTTACAAAGTACCTGCCACTGCGCGCGCTTCATTCTCCATTTACAACACAGAAGCTGAAGTCGATGCGTTGTTTGTAGCACTTGAAAAAGCACGAGATATGTTTGCATGATTAGAATTAACCACAGATGTACGCAGATTGACGCAAATAAAAAACAAACACATCAGACATCTATGTTTATCTGTGTTTATCCGTGGCTAAAAAAGGGATTATGATGTTCAGTTTAGGCGACTTATACAAAGAAGTGATTATCGACCATACCAAAGCACCACGCAATTTTGGTAAATTAGAGCCATGCAGTCATGATGCTGAAGGTTTTAACCCATTATGCGGTGACCAACTGCATGTATATCTGCAAATTGGTACTGACAACATCATTGAAGATGTGAAGTTTGAAGGGCAAGGCTGCTCGATTTCCACAGCTTCGGCATCATTGATGACCCAAGTGCTCAAAGGTAAAACTGTGGATGAGTTTAATGCATTATTTGGCGCATTTCATGATATGGCGACCGCAGACATGGATGATGAACCCGATGAAGATGTGTTGGGCAAACTTGCCGTGCTTGCAGGGGTGAAAGAATTTCCATCCCGCATCAAATGTGCCACATTATGTTGGCACACCGTCAAATCTGCGATTGAAGATGCTGGCGCGCCAGCGAAAACGGAGTAAAGCATGGCAACTGGTCAAATGATTACCACCACCCGCGATATTGATGCGATTCTTATTCCTCTGGGCACACCTGTGATTATCCCTGAAGGCGCGCAAGTTGCCATCACCCAAGAGCTTGGCGGCACATACACTGTAAGTGTAAACGGCAACCTTGCTCGCGTAGAAGGCAAAGATGCAGATGCGCTGGGTTTTGGCGATGGAGAAATGTCAGAAGAAACCGAAGAAGTAAAAACAGCAAATGGACCTGTGGAAGAAACTGCGGTCTGGGATGCGCTAAAAACGGTGTTTGACCCTGAAATTCCCGTGGATATTGTCAACTTAGGTTTGGTTTATGATGTGCATATCGTGGACACCGATGAAGGTGGTAATGCTGTTGAAATCACCATGACTTTAACCGCACCTGGTTGTGGTATGGGTCCATTTATTGTGGATGATGTGCGCGCCAAAACATTGGATGTTGAAAATGTAACCGATGTAAATGTTGAGTTGGTTTTTGAGCCACCTTGGGACAGAGCCATGATGTCCGATGAAGCCAAGTTACAATTGGGTATGTTTTAACCGCCTAACGCTTTATGGCAGCTAAATTGCTTACTTTTATGGTATAAAATGAAACCGGCCATAGGCATCACACACGAATGAATAACCCATTATTATTACCTTCAAATCACTTTATTATCCATATTAGAGGTAGGAATGAGTGCATTTCTCGTGTTATGCTTGCCGAATGACTGTGAAAGAAACTGAATCAAAAAATATCTTTTCTCAACTGCTAAGTAGAGTTAAAAGAAGGTTATCTAACAGACCTGACACAGAACATGAACAAGCTATTATTCGAGTATTATTGACAAGTATTTTTCTAATTATCTACTTTAATCACACCAGTATTCTTGCCCTAACAACATCTTATCTCATTTTATCCTTTAGTATCTTGATTTGGATTATCATCAATCCATCTTCTTCTCATATGCGAAAAGTCATCGGTATTGCTGGCGACATGGCTATGTCATCTGCTGTATTGTCTATGGCTGGTGAAGCTGGTATTTTAGCATTGGCTGTATATTTGTGGGTGATTACAGGAAATGGTTTTCGTTATGGCTTAAGGTACCTTAAAATATCAACTTTTTTTGCGCTTCTTGGTGCATCTATTGCCTTAATTCTTGGATCTTACTGGTCTCAACACTTATGGGTGATTATTACTGTTTTAGTGACCTTAACTGCTGTTCCACTCTATATGGCAAAGCTATTAACTAAGCTTCATTTAGCACTTGAAGCAGCCGAGCAAGCCAACCAAGCCAAATCGCAATTTCTTGCCAATATGAGCCATGAACTTCGCACCCCACTCAACGGTATTATTGGTGCAAGTGAACTCCTTACCATGACTAAACTCAATAAAAAACAAAAAGGCTATGCACAACTTATTCAATCTTCTGGACATACCTTGCTCGCCCTAATTAATGATGTATTGGATATTTCTAAAATTGAGGCTGGCAAACAAACACAAGAAATTAAAACATTTGATTTGCATATGCTGATCAACACCACCATACAAACGTTTTTACCTCAATCAAAAAAGAAAGGTTTGAAGCTTTCTTCCCATGTGAATGACGATGTACCCTTTAGACTCAAAGGGGATGAGCTACATATTCGGCAAGTGCTGATTAATTTTATCAGTAATGCCCTTAAATTTACTGAGCAAGGAAGTATACGCGTACTTGTAGAACTTCCCGAACAAGACATGGATGGTATCACCTGTTGGCTTCGCTTCCGCATTATCGACACGGGCATTGGGCTATCTTCAGATGCACAAGAAAAAATATTTGATGGTTTTACCCAAGCCGATGTCTCCACCACACGCCAGTATGGTGGCACAGGACTTGGCACAACCATTTCTAGAGAGCTTGTGACGTTGATGGGTGGCGAAATAGGCTTAAAAAGCGAAGAAGATAAAGGTTCAGAATTTTGGTTTGAAATACCCTTGGAGTGCCAAGAAAAAGCAGACAAAGAAAAAATCGCAAAAGCAGCATCATTTTCAGACATATACGTGCTCACCTTATTAAAAGAAGATACTTTACCTCGATTTACCACCCCTATTCAACGCTGGGGGCAAACACTTAGCACTGCAAATCATGTGTTGGATTTGTTCCATCAATTATCACAAAAAGAATTTCATGTTGTTATCGTTGAATCGGATAAGTTGGGCATGTCTGCCGAACAATTCATCAAAAGCGCCAAAAATGATGCAAACATTGAACTGATTTCATTTATTTTGGTGGGTGAATACTTTGATACAATCACCATGAATAAACTCATTCAGCTAGGTTTTTCCGATGTGCTTTCTTTACCCCTAAATGAATCACTGCTTTTTAACGTGTTGCATGAAATATGCATCGGTCAAACCCAACAGCACAACCTGCCCTCCATTGCAGCCAAACAGCAAAGCCAATCATCAGGGCTACATATTTTGGTGGCTGAAGATAATGAAGTGAATCAAATCGTTATCCGTGAATTTATCGAAATTATGGGGCATAAAATTACTTTGGTAAAAGATGGGGAGTTGGCATTGGATGCATTGGATACAGAGCATGATTTTGATTTAGCATTGTTAGACATCAATATGCCAAACATGTCTGGTTTGGATGTGCTCAAAGCTTATCGCTTCCTTGAAACAGATCACCATTTACCTATGGTGATACTTTCTGCCGATGCTACGTCAGGTAATATCAACGAATGTTTGAATGCAGGTGCTGATGCTTATCTCACCAAACCCATTGAACACGAAAAACTCGCACAAGCCATTGATAAACTCATTCAACCTAAAAATTCATCGCAACCAATCAAACACATGCAACAAACCCATGCACAAGCAACATCTTGGCAACATATTGATGCAAACGTGCTTGATACACTACAAAGCATGAGCCACCGAGACGGGTTTATCGAAGGGCTTATTCAACGATTCTTGGGACATGCCGAAAAAAAAATAACCAAACTTCAATTAGCTTCACAACAGGGTGATACCCAAACTTTCTTACAAATTATTCATGCCTTCAAAGGTTCATCAGGTATGCTTGGATGTATTGCCGTCCAATTTGCTTGTGAAAGGACAGAAGCCTTGCCTAACCTCGATAAAACAACCATGAATACTTGCACTGCTGATCTCCATCAAGCAGTACAAGCATGTAAGGAAGAATTAAACCACTATCTTAATCAAATATAAGGTAGCATCCTAAAGAGAACAAAATGTGTAATATTAAATCTTCACGGATTGTCTTTTAACTAATCGCTTCATCATACGCATATCTTTCGCATTCAATTGAAGTGCTGCATCAACCCATATCGTTGTAATATCTAATAATTCTTGATACGGAATGGTATCGTAGCATTGTCTCGCTCTACGAAAGGCTTGTATCCCATTGCGTGCATGATTCTCTCTTTTGATATAATCATATACCGCCTGTTTGCCCTCTCCCTCATTGGCTAAGATATGAACAATACCTAGATCAAAAAGTTCTTCAGCTGAGTATAATTTCCCACTCATAATCATTTTTTCAGCTTGCGTTGCTCCAATTTTTCTTGAGAGAAGGCTATATGCACCCATACCCGGAAATAAATTGAATAATATTTCAGGCAGTCCCATTTTTACACCTTTCTCAGCAATAAGGATATCACTCGACATTGCACCTTCAAATCCTCCCCCTAGAGCATCTCCTTGAACAAGAGAAATCGTAGTGACTTTACCTTCAAGAGAAGTATATGTGTTATGAAGTACATCAATACAAGCAATCGCATATTTAAGGAGACCTTCTCTATCTTTGTTGTTAATAAGTGTTGTAAATAAATTCAGATCCCCACCTAAGTTAAAAGACCCTGAATATTTAGAAGCCGCAACAACATATTTTACTTTATTTTTGTTTTTAGTCTTTATCTCATCATACCATTCAAGAATATTATATAACAAATCAGGTGTAAAACATGGCCTAGGACTACCTTGCATATAATACCATGCCAACTCATGTTCATCTTCATATGTGATATCCAATGAAGAATAATGTTCTTCCCTATATTTTGGTGTTTCCAAGTTCCTTTTTAACTGCATCATACGCCCCTTTCCCTTTATTTATCATGGCATTGCCATCACTTGAGCGTTAGTTCAAGATAAGCGTATGTCAATGGTTGATGTCGTTGACGTGTGATAAAAAAACAATGGCACTTGTTTCAAAGCTATATCAGCGTTATGTTTTCATACAAAAATCACAAGGAACACTATATATAGTATGCGAGCCTCCAAGTGGCAACAACATATGACGTTTCAGCGTCCTTTCGTGCAAAAAGGTGCGGTTTGGGTTCATGCCTGCTCCATGGGTGAAGTTGCATCGGTAGCCCCACTCATTGATAAACTTTTGAGCGTTGGAAAACCTGTTCATCTTACCGTGGTTACACGCACAGGTTACGCCCATGCCGAACGATTATTTAAAAATAACATCAGCAAAAGCTGGCTGCCTTGGGATTTACCCTTGCTGATGGCGCGTTTTGTTAAACATTTACAACCCAGCTTACTGCTTTTGAATGAAACTGAATTTTGGCCAGGCATGCTTAAAGCCTGTAAAAAACAAAACGTGCCCGTTGTTGGTGTGAACACACGTATCTCCGACCGCTCATTCCCTAAATATTACAAAACCAGAAAGCTTTGGCAGCATTGGTTAAGCCCTGTATCTTTATTTCTTGCGCAAAGCGCGGTTGATGCCGAACGCTTGGAAGCCATGGGTGTTGCCAAACAAAAGATTAAAACTGTGGGTAACCTCAAATTTGCTGTGCAAACGCCTGATGTGGATGCGACCCAAGTCCGCCAATTGATTGATCCCACTGGCAAACGCCCCATTCTGATTATCGCCAGCACCCATGACGACGAAGAAGTCCAGATTTTAGATGCCTTATCCGCTTGGAAACAAAAACAAACTGATTTATTAACCGTGATTGTTCCACGTCATCCCGAACGGTTTGGAGCCGTTGCCCAGCTATTGGACGAGCGGGGATATAGCTACACACGTTATGCAGATGAACGAACAGGATATGAAGATGTTGTGCTCATTGATGCCATGGGTGTGCTTGTATCATTATATACCATTGCTGATGTGGTATTTGTGGGTGGAAGTTTGGTCAATATTGGTGGGCACAATCCACTCGAGCCTGCGGTGTGTGGGCGTGGGGTCATAACGGGGAAATATATTCAGAACTTTCGTGCTGTCTTTGATGATATGCAACACCAAGGCGCTGCCATCATTGTACAAGATAAACAGGAACTCGAAGAAGTTATATCACGCTTATTGAGCAAACCCGATGAGTTAAATGAGCTTCACGCTCAAGCCTCACTTTTCATGCAAAACCAGCAGCATATTTTAGATAATATGTGGCATGAAATTATACCATACCTTAAACTTGATAATACGTAGTGCTACCCATGTTTTCTGGAATCCCATCCAATAAACAACCTTCAAAAGCGACATCATACTGCGCTTCTTTTTCTTTCAACCAAGCATAAAACTGATGTTCAAATGCATAGTTTTTTTGTTTATTTTGCAAATGAATATTTATATGCCAAACACCTTGATTTGAACCACTTAGTGAAAACGCTACCTGCCCTATTTGCGATAAATCCAGCCGTCCATATAAAATAAAACCATCGGGTGTTGTATCTTGTTGCACATAACCTTGGCTCTGCCCATCTTCAGGGTGGAGAAGGAGTAAACGATGATAATGTTGTTCTACTGCATAAGGCATAGCTTCAGTGGAAAACTTGAATCCTTCAAATTTTTGCTGTGCCGCATCTTGTAGCACGGGATGATTCGGCAACAATTTCTTTTGATGTTTTTGTAATAAATCGACTACAAACAACTGGGCTTGCTGCTCAGATAACAAACGAAACTGCAAAGGCTTCTCTGCACGCACCAACTCCAACCAAACCTTGCCCATAGGTACATTGGGCGGGACTTCAGCTTTTAATCTGTATTGCCCCAGTAATAACAATGCGCCCGCACCATCACTTGCTGGCATGAGCCGCCCTGATAATAAAGTGCCATTCGCCCATGGTAAGCTCATACTGTTTTCTGAGCGGCTAACCTGCATCAATGCAGGCAAATTCGCACTCAGAAAAGGAATCATATTTGGTGCTTACTCAAGCTTTTGATGTTTGTAAAAGCAACATCAAACGCACTTGCGCAATCGGCAAACTTAATCGTTTAGCAATT
This sequence comes from uncultured Zetaproteobacteria bacterium, assembly GCA_947311795.1. Lineage (GTDB taxonomy): Bacteria > Pseudomonadota > Zetaproteobacteria > Mariprofundales > Mariprofundaceae > Ghiorsea. Next base: position 10,497 of record CAMZLX010000160.1, on the reverse strand, counting down.
CCCTTCATATCTAGACCTTCACGGTGTAGGCGCATAATCTTTGCCGCAATATTATCTTCTTGTTGAGATACTGAGGATTCTTTACGTTTAAGTTTAGGTGTTTGTAGCTTTTGAATATTCTGCTTAATATATGCTTGCTCACGTGGTGTAAGTGATGGCTCTTTGGATAACACATGTTCTTCTTTGCTTTGCTTCACACCTTCAGGCTGTTGTTTTGGCATCTGCATCATCACTTGATCAAGTAATGTTGTTGCTGCCTGCAAATCTTTAGCCGCTTGCTGCAACATTTGTTCAACATTCTTCCTTTGCTTGCCCTGTTGAAACCATAACCCCCATAACACAAGAACGGCAACCACCAAACTCAAATCAAGTACCAGACTCAATGCTTCTGCATTCATCCAATCATTCATTATACACTCCTCTTTCTAACCGTGGATTTCCCATCTTTTGACAAGCTTAATTGGCTTCGTAAACGCATCACCATTTGGCTATGTACTTGAGAAACACGTGATTCTGTTAAGCCAAGCACCAAAGCGACCTCTTTCATGGTTAATTCTTCGTAATAATATAAACTTAACAGTATGGCTTCTTTTTGGGGAAGGTTTTCAATCGCATTGGCTAGTTTCTCAACGAACTGACCCATTGCTGTTTGATGCTCAGGCATCAGCGAAGTATCTCCTTCAATCATATCTAAAATATGAAGTTCATCGTCACTGTTGGACACCGTGGGCAAATCATCAAAATATACCACGGACATGGAACGCACTTGGTCGAGTTTTTGTCTATACGTTTCAATATCCATCTCTAAGAATTCAGCTATCTCCGCTTCATCAGCTGGTCGTCCAAATCGCTGCTCCAAGACATAGAATGCAGCTTGCAAAGATTTTGATGTGTCACGCAAACCTCTGGGCATCCAATCAAATGCTCTGAGATAATCTATCATCGCACCACGCACGCGGTAGGCAGCAAATGTTTTAAACAACACATCTTTACTGGTATCAAATCGCTGCGCACCATCAAGCAAACCCAACACCCCAGCATCAATCATATCATCCAATTCAATAGAAGCTGGTGTACGGCGCATAAGCTGGTCTGCGTGGTATTTAATCATGGGCAAGTATTCCTTAAGCAAAGCTTCAGGATCTTGCAATGATGCATGCGCATCATACTGTGCTAAACTCATATATGATGTTCGCGCTGTTGATTCTTATGCTTATCCAAACGCGGTAAAATCATATTCAGCCATGACAATAAGAATCCAATCCACGCGCCACCAATGCCTACAATAAACATACGATAAAGTGTGTCTGCAATCGTTAAATCTTTAATGATACAAACTGCAAATGCCAAACATGCACCTGCAACTGCCCCTGTAGCTAACGAATAATATAAATTCATCATAAACTCCTTTTATTCCGCTTGTGCGGATAAACTTTCATTTAAACTGTGTTCCCAAAAAAACTGTAACCCACCATGGCGATGAATATCCCGAGGTCGTGACAGAATACCCTCAAGTACAACATCCAACGCTTGTTTGGTTTGTGGGGAATCTTCATCTTTAAGCAAGGTTTGACTCTGAATCGTTTTACGCACTTCAGGTGCATACGGTAAATGTCCAACATAATCCAAGTGAACATCCAAATACCTATCCGCAACAGAAACCAATCGGCGGAACGTCACTTGTGCATCAAAAGCTTCTGCCTGATTCACAACTACCATAAAACGCTTCACCCCACGTTGCCGCGATAGCACCTTAATCAGTGCATAAGCATCGGTTAAAGATGTCGGTTCAGGCGTAAGTACCACCAAGGCTGATTCTGCAGCAGACACAAAGTATAAAACATTATCGCCAATGCCTGCTGCCACATCAATCAATACCAAGTCATAGTTATCCGAGACACTGCGCATTTCATCCATCATAATTTGCTGTTGCCCTGCATCCAACGCCGTTAATTCATATAAACCACTACCGCCTGGCAAAACATCAAAACCTTCACCTGAAGATACAATCAACTGCTGCAATGTTTTCTGACCATGCACCATATCCAGTACAGACCCCTTGGCGGACACACCCAACATCACATCAACATTGGCAAGACCCAAATCTGCATCCATCAATAAAACGCGCTTACCTTTTGACGCTGCATAAGCCGCCAGATGAACTGAAAAAAATGTTTTCCCAACACCACCTTTCCCGCTACTCATGGCAATGACACGCGGCATTTCTTTTCCAACACTCATGCAATCATCTCCTTATTCTGTTTTCTGAGTTCTTGTTCATCCAGTTGTTGTTTATACTGTTTTATAAGTATCGCCGTTAATGCCTTGGGCGTTAACCAACCGATTTGATCAGGCACCTCAGGGCCAAAACTACAATATGACATCGGCATTCGTGATGCCTCAGCCCAGTTTACAATTTTTCCAGGTCTAGAAGTTTCATCGAGTTTACTAAACGCAATATCCGTAAAACCCAATCCACTTGCACGTGTTAACATCGCCAAACCATCTGACTCATCCATACTCGCAGACATCAATAAAATCTTTCGTGTACAAGACAAGTCATCCCATAGCAGCATTTGCTGTCGCAAGCCTGATGCATGACGATTGTTCCAACCTTCAGTATCAATAAGCACAAGTTGTGCCGATTTTGATTCTTGCTGTGCTTGTCCAATATCTTCTTGTTGGTGTAATAAAGAAAACGGAACACCTAAAATAGCTGCATATGAAGATAAGACAGCAGTGCCACCCATACGATTTGTGTCTGTGCTCATGAGTGCCACAGATACGCCTTTTAAGCTGTAATACGTTGCCAACTTCGCAATAAACAATGTTTTTCCTGCACCACTAGCACCCGAAAATAATAAAACTTCTTTCTTCTTTTTAAGGTTAAGTCGTGCTGACCATGTCAATGTTGGCATATTGATGGCTGCTTGTTTGGCATAATCTTCTGCAAGCTCAAAAGCGTTGACAGCAGATACTCCTAAACCCAACAAGTGATTAAATGCATCACGTACTGTTTTGTTGGGCATGGCATTGCGATAATCTTCAGCATCACGGTTACCCAAGCTAGTCGCAATTTTCTCAAGCCTTTGCATGGATGCCTCTAGGTTTGATACGGGTGAATCTTTTATAGTTTTAGCCCGTGGCATTTCCTCAAAATCAAGTGCTGCGTGAACATTCCAAACAGATTCTCCTGACTCAAGCTTGGATTCAGTCCTATCCAAAATCACAGCGTCAGGACCCAAGTCTTGGCGCACCATTGCCAAAGCCTCATGTAATCTTGGTGCTGAAAAAGATTTAATTTGCATCGTGCAGACCTAATTTAGCTAAAGTTTGAACATGAATACGCGCAGGGATTTCTGCCACCGATAACACCGCCACACGAGGCATCACTTTGCCCAAAGCCATCGCGATATGAGGGCGCAATTGCGGTGTGGTTAAAAGCACAGGTGTATCCACTTGCTGACCCGAAACAATATCTGTGAATCGCGTGAGCAAACGTTGCCATTGATTAAATTCAAGCGGTAATGGTAAATGACCTGTCGCCGATTGATTCAGGCGCTCTGTCATGGTTTGCTCAAGCGCAGAATCGATGGTAAACACAGTTAACTCTTGGTGCTCATTCAAATACGATTGAATAATACTACGCCCTAATTTTTGTCTAACCTTTTCAACCAAACCTTGGAATTCCAACTGCTCATTCAGTCCATCAGCAAGAGTTTCTACAATCAATAATAAATCCCGAATAGGTACCCACTCCGACAGTAGGCGTTGCAATACATTTTGCAGTAAACCATAAGACACTTGAGTAGGCACAATATCTTCAATAACTTTGGGATAGCGTTCCATTAACATATCCACAAGTTCGCGCGTTTGAGCCCTATCTAACATTTCCGCTGCGTGTGCGCGAAGGATTTCCGTGATATGCGTAACTACAACTGTAACGGGCTCTACAACCGTGTATCCTGAAAGCTCTGCTTGCTGCCGTTTATCTTGGGTAATCCAAAGTGCGGGTAGCCCAAATGCTGGCTCCTGAGTTGCAATACCTTCTACAGGTGCGCCTGATATCTGACCTTCCAGCGCCATGAGATTTCTCGGACGAATTTCGCTTCGTCCAACTTCTGCGCCACGCACCAATACGCGATAATCTCCCACACCCAATTGTAGGTTATCTTTGATATGTACAGGTGGAAGCACAAAACCAATTTCCTGGGCAATTTGGCGGCGAACGGTTTGCAAACGTTCAAGAAGGTTACCTTCGTTTGACCCCTCAACCAAATCAATGAGACCATAACCCACTTCCAAACGGATAGGATCAACAACCAGTAAATCATTCATGGGTTGCTCTTCAACTGGCTCAGAAGACGATAAAACATCTGCCTCCAAATCAGGGTTAGCTATTTTTTTATCTTCCGCAGTTTGTAAATACCAGCCTGTAAAGCCAAGTCCGCCAGCCAACAACATGAAAGGAAGAAAAGGAAGACCTGGTACCAAACCAAGAAACAACATCGCACCTGACGCAATAAAGTGGACTTTAGGATGTGCTGTAAATTGATCTGATATTTCCTGAGACATAGTATCGCCACTACCAGCTCGGGTAATCACAATGCCTGCAGCTGTTGAAATAATAAGTGCTGGGATTTGTGAAACAAGTCCATCACCCACCGTCAAAATACTGTACACATTCATGGCATCACCCATGGACATACCTTGTTGCGCTGTGCCAATAATCATACCTGCAATCAAGTTGATCGCTGTAATAATCAGACCTGCAACAGCATCACCACGCACAAACTTTGCCGCACCATCCATAGAGCCGTAAAACTCTGCTTCCCGCGCCACATCAGATCTACGCTGTTTGGCTTGTTCTTCATTAATCATTCCTGCATTTAAATCGGCATCAATCGCCATTTGTTTGCCTGGCATAGCATCCAAAGTAAACCGTGCTGCCACTTCTGCAATCCGTGTTGAACCCTTGGTAATCACCACAAAGTTAATCAAAACCAGTACAATAAAGATAATTAAACCAACCACAGTATTGCCACCAACCACAAACTGCCCAAATCCTTCAATCACTTGTCCTGCTGCGGATGTTCCTTCCTGACCATGCAATAAAATCAAACGGGTTGTCGCCACATTCAATGAAAGCCGAAATAATGTAGTTAATAAAAGCAATGACGGAAAGATAGAAAATTCCAAAGGCTTCAACACATACAATGCAGTCAATAAAATCAAAATGCCCGCTGCAATATTAAGTGCCAACAAAGCATCCATAACCCATGTCGGTAATGGCACCATCATAATCATGATGACTGCCAATACACCTATAGCTAACATAACATCCGTATGTTTACTCATGCGTTGAAGTGTCATGGTTGCGCTTGCCAACATAGCTTCCCCTTATTTCACTTTAAAGATTTCTGCCAATATCACTGCTACCGCTTCAAAAAGCTTTTCAGGAATTTCATGACCAATCTCTACATCCTTAAACAAGGAACGCGCCAAAAGTTTGTTCTCGCGGATAGGTACACCATTTTCCTTAGCTAACGCTTTGATTTTCTGAGCAATTTTATCTTTACCTTTGGCAATAACCCGTGGGGCACCACCACCTTGAGTGTCATATTTTAATGCCACAGCAAAATGAGTTGGGTTGGTAATGACAACATCTGCTTTAGGCACATCAGCCATCATGCGATTTTGAGCTTGTTCCATTTGTATTTGACGCACTTTAGCTTTGAGCTGTGGGTCACCTTCAGATTCTTTATGTTCATCACGCACTTCTTTTTGCGACATCTTCATCGACTTGGCATGTTCCCAGCGTTGATAAATAACATCAGCTAAAGCAATGGTAAAATAGAGCCCAGCAACCAAACCAATAATAGCTAAGCTGCCATCCACCAAAAGCATCACAATGTCACCCACACTTTTTCGTGTACTGTGAATAGCAGGTAAGAACAAGTCCGATACCACATACCAACAGACAAAACTAATCATCGATAACTTGGAAATGGACTTCACAAACTCAACCAATGATTTCGATGATAATAAACGTCCTAAACCTTTCATAGGGCTAACCTTTTCCATTTTTGGCTGCAATGTTTCAAACGTAAATACGGGACCTGTGACCAAGAAAATAACCAACACACCCAATAAAACCATGGGTAGCGCAATGGGTAGCACCATCAATGCAATATCAATCGATAAATCAATCAATAATGATTGCATTCCTTCAGGTGTCATATCAATTTTTGCTTCATGCGACAAATAAAATGTTAACAAATGCTCACTGCGTGAAGCAAGCCACGATCCTAAACCTGTAACGGATAATGATGCCATGATAAGAAATGAAATCGCTGTTGAAGGCTCTCGACTGGTTGCGACCTGACCTTTTTTTCTTGCATCTTCCAGTCGCTTATCACTGGCATCTTCGGTCTGTTGGGATTTATCTTGATCATCAGACATCGTGATTTACTTCCCTGCCAAGTGCCTTAACAGCATAGGTAAGGTTTCACCAAGCCCCGTAAACCCATCATACATCAACGACATAAAAGCTGGCAACGATAACCCTAAAATCAAAAGTCCCAAACCAACCGACAGAGGAAAACTTACAAAAAATACTTGGATTTGCGGAACAGCCCGCGCAATCAACCCCAACGCCACATATACAAAAAATAAAAGCAATAATACGGGTGCCATAAGTTTAATAGAAAGTATAAACATCGATGCAGCGGCATCTGTTAAAACTGTCCAGCCATGAAAAGGCCATGATGAGCCAACTGGTAAGATGGTAAAGGAATCAATGAGTGTGCGTATAAACATATGATGCGCGCCACTGGCTAACCACATCAAAATCGCCAAAATTCCGACGAACTGGGCAATAATTGCGGATTGGGATGATGTTGCAGGGTCAAAAATATTCGCCATCGCCATACCCATTTGCATACTCATCATCTGCCCTGCAAACTGGGCTGCTGTGAAAATGAGTTGCGCAAGAAGACCTAAAGCCGCTGCCAGCAACATTTCTTGAATAGCCAACAAAGAAAAGCGAACAACATCAGCTTCAATAACAGGTACATGTTGAGATACCACAGGAAACAATAAAAGCGTCAATAATCCGACAAAGCCTGCTTTGACAGGGGCAGGCACCATTTTGTGACCCATCACAGGCAAAAACATCATAAGCAGGCTGATTCGTAAAAAAATAAGAATACCAACAAGAATGGTTTGTTCAGAAGGAAAAGGAATCATCAACTTAGTAATGTTGGTATGGCCTCAAACAAGCGGCGTGTATAACTCACCAATGTTTCGACCATCCACGGTGCTGCAACCACCATAGCAACAAACACTGCGATGATTTTGGGTACAAATGTGAGTGTCATTTCTTGAATTTGTGTGACCGCTTGAAACAATGAAATGGCAACACCAACCACCAATGCCACCACCAACATGGGCATGGATAACATGAGTATCATTTCGAGCGCTTCTTTACCGTAGTTGATAACCAAATCGGGATTCATATATCCCCATGAGCAAACCAAGTGCCAAACTAATGTATTAAATAAGAACCTAGATAAACTTAATCTTAGTTTTATTTAACTGAACAAGACCTCAACATCTGATTGGAAGTCATTCATGACTTGTTTCAGTGTTGTAGTGTGTTCTGCTGCCTGCTCAGTAAGCGGTAAACGCAAATCGCCACCCATCCAACCCAATAATTCGCAAGCTTTTTTCACGGGGATTGGGTTACTTTCCACAAACATAGCATCCGTTAAATGTTGTAAAGCAAAATGCATGAATTTTGCCGTCTCAAAATCTTTGGTCACCACGGCATCAACCATAGCTTTCATGGTTTTGGGTGCAATATTGGATACCACTGAAATTACACCTGAACCACCCAAAGTCATGAATGGTAGCACACTGGCATCATCACCCGAATAAAACAAAATGCGGTTGTCACATGCCATCATGGTGCGTGTGAGTTGCGCCATATCTGCAGTCGCATCTTTAATCGCCACAATGTTTGAGGTATGGGATAAGCGCGCCACCGTTTCAGGTGCTATATTTGAAGCTGTCCGACCTGGTACGTTATACAAAATTTGTGGGATATGCACCGCGTCCGCAATGGCTTTATAATGCTGATAAATGCCTTCTTGGGTGGGTTTTACATAATATGGAGAAATCAACAGTGAAGCATCTGCACCCAAAGCTTTTGCAGCTTTGGTTAATTCAATGGACTCCGCCGTATTGTTGCTTCCCGTACCTGCAATCACAGGCACACGACCATTGACTTGCTCAACCGCAATGCGAATCACTTCTTTATGTTCGGTGACACTTAATGTTGCAGCTTCACCCGTTGACCCTGCAGGCACCACACCATCCACACCTGCTTCAATCTGCCGCTCAAGGTGAGCACGGAAGGCTTCTTCATCAATGCTTCCATTGCGGAAAGGTGTTACCAAAGCTGTCATGACACCGTGAAACATAGAGACTCCTATTTAAATCAAGGCGAACTATACCCAAATCAATCTGTTCTTGTCACTGGATTATTATTGTAACCGTATCGCGCAGAATGATGCGCAAGAAAAGCTTATTTCAGCCAGTCATCCACATCTTTTTCTAGCTCATCCATCATTTTAGCAACATCACGGAATGACTTGGTTTGTAATTCTTCCATAGGCACTTTGTCTTTAGGTTGCGCTTTAAGTGCCAAGTAATCTTTTTCTAAAATATCTAAAAACATAATAATATCATTATAGGCTGACTGAAGGCGCGGCAGCAACAGCTCGGCTTTATATTTATTATCTTTTTTAAGTTTTTTACCTTGTCCAAACAGTTTGTTCATGCCTGATACTTCTTCAGATAACAACTTAAAAATATCCATATAGGTTTTATGTAAAGCATTATGAACAGGCTCTATCTTATTGAACACAGAAAAACCCTGAAGCCTGCTCCCTTCCCCATACAACCACCTACCAAACGCACAGTCTGTTGCCACAATAGGAACTTGCTCTTGGTCCACAGGAAGCCCATTCACCAATGCTTCAGCGCGAACAACCCATGCTTTATGGGCTGCCCGAGCGGAACGTAACTGCTGTATGGTATCTGGAACTGGCATCTACTCTCCCTAACTTATCTCTAACGTGGTATTATATATAACCTTTTACGTTTTGGCTAGTTTCACACCTATTTGACCGCGCACAGCATCCGTTGATTCAATTTCAACATCAAGCGTGTCACCCAAACCAATCGCAAAACCACCCCGTTTGGCGGTGAGACGATGATGCACGTCATCCAAATCAAAACTTCCCTGCAATTCACCCACATCCATTGCAGCTTCCGCCAAGGTTTCTTTAAATGCAAAGAACACTTTGCGTTTGGTCACACCTGAAACCACCGCTTCCATCGTTTTGCCAATATCTTTGTGATGATACAACGCAGCAAGCATAGCTTGGGTATCCCATTCTACCCGTTGTTGTATCCGCTCTTGCGTTGAGATGTGCGCACCCACAGCTTCCAAGTCCTGTTTGGATGGTTTTTCACCCGCCAACACAGCTTTCAAACGGCGATGCGTAGTTAAATCCGCATAACGACGAATTGGGCTTGTAAAATGCCCATAACTTTCATAGGCAAGACCAAAGTGCCCTACATTATGGGTGGTATATTTGGCTTGCTGCATAGAGCGCAGCACCAGCTTGTGCAGCACTTGTGCGAAGGGTTTTCCTTCTGCGGCTGCCAAAGCTTGTTGCACATCTTTAGGCCGTACATCTTCAGTTTTATGCAGACGAATCTTTAAACCAAACGCACCCAAAAATGCATTTAATTTCTCAATCGCTTCCCGCTCTGGTGCAGGATGAACACGATAAAGTTGGGTTACCTTTTTACCCTCTAGAAACTCTGCAACCGCAGTGTTGGCAGCCAACATCATTTCTTCAATCAGCTTGTGCGATACATGTCTGTCTCTGGCTTCAATATGAGAAATCGTATCCCCATCAATCACAGCGCGAACTTCAGGCGCATCAATTTCCAATGCACCACGCTTGCTTCGATTGCGCTCCAAGACCTGATACAAACCCATAGCTGTGTCCAACATCTCACGTACTTTAGGATCAGTCACCGCATCTTTATCTTGATGATCAATCCATGCGGTGGCTTGCTCATAGGTCAAGCGCTCATGCGAATAAATCAAGCCATTATACACCCTTGATGTGCGGCGTTTTCCGCCTGCATCAAAGCGCATTCGCACCACCATCGCCAACCTGTCCACATGCGGGTTCAACGAGCATAAACCATTGGATAGTTTTTCAGGCAACATCGGAATCACGCGGTCAGGGAAATAGAATGAATTGCCGCGTGACAAGGCTTCTTTATCCAGCGCCGAGCCCTCATGCACATAATGCGCAACATCAGCAATCGCCACCCAAGCTTCATACCCATCACCACGTTTTTGCACACAAATCGCATCATCAAAATCGCGTGCATCCGCGCCATCAATGGTGG
>CAMZLX010000159.1 GCA_947311795.1 uncultured Zetaproteobacteria bacterium | reverse complement strand
TCCCCTTGAAACACGGCATAAGGGCACATGCTGGTTTCAGGGGAGTTATCGCCTTGTGTACTTAAAAAAGCAATACGGGTGTTGCGCAATAATGTTTGAATATCAGCTTTCCAATCGTTGTTCATGGGGTGTAACTTACTGGATTTGATGCTTGAGGTCACTAAATTATAGGGTGGTCGTATTAAAATAAGGCTTGTTTTACAGCCATACTTTTAGGGTGGCATAATCTGGAAACCCGACTTTAGTCGGGTAAGCTGTGTCTCGGGGCGCGACTAAAGTCGCACTTCCGGTGATTAACCTGATTTAAAAGGTGGATTATAGTTCTAAGTACGCCATTAAATTTGAACAAGGATTCATGCGGATTACAGCAGTAATGCTACCCACGCGGGGTGAAAAGTCTTTTCGCTTATCCCTTCTTCAACAGCAAGACTTCGGCGCAGCTTAACAAAAGGAAAGACTGTCACTTCGACCAGCGTGGAGAAGTCTCAGAGATACCTCGACTTCGCTCGGTATGACAGGTTAATAGAACCTCGTTCCTCTGCGTAACTCTGCGTCCTCTGCGGTTCAAAAAAGCAATACCATTGCAATTACTTTTGAAGCCAAGCAAAGTGCAGCTATGCAACAATGGTTTGAACATATTTGGTGGAGCAAACGCCGTAAACCCAATATTGGGCTGCGTTTGTTGTCGCGTGTGTATACCAAGGTGATGCGATACGACCAAAACAAACGCTTTCAAACCCAAGTTTGCCCATCCATTCCTATGATTTCAGTAGGCAACATTACAGTTGGTGGCAGTGGCAAAACACCATTTGTCGTCTGGCTTGCAAGCGAGCTAAAAGCCCAAGGGTTTAATCCCGTTTTATTATCGCGTGGTGATGGGGCAAACAATCAAGAGCCACATGTGGTTTCGCCATATTCCAAGGCTAGAGAAGTTGGCGATGAAGCTGTTTTATTATATAGGTTAAGTGGTTGCCCAGTGATTGCAGGGCGCGACCGCATCAAAGGGGCTGAAATGGCAGCTGAGTATGGCGATGTGTTGATTTTGGATGATGGTTTTCAATATCGCCAGTTGCATAGGGTGTGTGATATTGTGCTTGTGCCGAAAGAAGGCGTGGGTAATGGTTATTTATTGCCCGCAGGGCCTTTGCGTGAGCCTGTTTCTTCGCTTTCTCGGGCGAATATTGTGGTACGCACAGGGCATGGTGAGTTTGAGCCGCTAACTGAAGAAAAAGAATGGGATTGGTCCGCAAAAGCGTTGGATGTTGTGGATTGGATGGGTGTGTGGGATATACCGCTTGGTGTCGGCAGTAAGGTGACGCTAGTGACTTCGGTGGCAAGACCACGACGCGTACGCAACGATTTGGAAGCTTTAGGGTTTGAAGTGAGCAACCATGAAATCTTTGATGACCACCATGCTTACACCCAAGATGATGTGACTAAGCTTATGAAGGGCAATCAAACCATTGTGACCACGGGTAAAGATGCGGTGAAGCTTTTACCACTTTGGGATAACAGTAAGCCGCTTTGGGTGTTGGAGCAAAAGGCTGAGGCTCAGGAAAGTCTTGTCGCTAATATCCAAAGCTACTTGGGTAGCAATGTCTAAAAGCACCTCTTGTTCTGGATTGGTTTATTTTGCAGTTACCTTTTGTTTTATGCTTGGGTTGATGTTGGTTACAGGTTTTTTTCTACTTTTTCTTTTTCCTGCATATACGGTGGCAGTGGCGCTAGATTATTACATATTGAAACAAGATGATACGAACAGGATTAAGAAATTTAAGCATAGCTTTTTATCAAAGGCTCCAATTATTCCAGCAAGCATATTTAGTATTTTATCTTTTTTGGAAATAACATTCATTCTTTCTAAAGAAATGGGCGTAAACTTGGGGTCTATAGGACTTATTCTATATTTATTTATTGTTGCATGGGTTGTGTTTTACCTAACAAAAGTTCTTTGTTGTACGATTAGCAAGGGAAAGTCGAATTGATAGGTGTGTTTGTTCATTTTTGGGAAGCCATCCCCCAGGGGAGTTTCTCTTGCGTTACACGCAATTCACCTTCAAAGCGAACCAAAAAGCTGCCCTTTACAAGCTGCTTGTTTCCTTCGCGTTGCTACTGGAAAAGGGGCGAAAACTTTTTTCGCCTCTATCCTTTTTCAGCAGTAAGACTTCGGCGCAGCTTAACAAAGGGGAATGACGGATGTTAAAACTTTGCGATTCTCTGCGGAACTCTTAGTCCTCTGCGGTGAAAAAGAAAAGTTGTGATGAATTGTTATTGGGAAGAAGTCTATCCCTTGCGATGCTGCGGTGAAAAAAATCTGTGTCTATCCGTGTGCATCTACGGCTAAAAGTTCATAAAATCAAAACAACTGCTACGGTTTGCCGTGTAAGGGAGTGTTTATGCAAAGCAGTATTTCCAGTATCGACCTAGCCATTATCGTGATTTACATCGTAGCCACCACCGCCTTTGGTGCGTGGTTTGTCAAAGGCAGCCATGATATGAAAGGATTTACTTTGGCAGGTAAATTGATTCCCGGTTGGGCGATTGGTTTATCACTCATGGCGACATATTTGAGCAGCATCAGTTTTTTGGCGAATCCGGGTAAGTCGTATGCTTCGGATTGGCGACCTTTTGTCTTTTCGTTGACTTTACCCATCGCCATTTGGATTGCTGCCAAGTGGTTCATTCCTTTGTATCGCAATCATGTGCAAACCACGGCTTATGAATACTTGGAAAACCGCTTCTCGCTTTGGGCGCGGCTTTATATGGGTGTGGCTTATGTGTTGTTGCAGGTGGGTAGGTTTGCGGTGGTGCTTTATTTAACGGCATTGGCATTGGCGGCATTGCTTGGCGTGGATATTGTCACTTTAATCCTTGCTTTGGGTGCGCTGACCATTCTTTATACTCTGCTGGGTGGTTTTGCGGCGGTGATTTGGACAGATGTGGTGCAATCCATTGTGTTATTGCTGGGTGGTTTATTATGTTTGTTTTTACTGATTAGTAATATGGATGGTGGTTTTGAGGTGCTAAGCGCAGAAGCAAGTGCAGCACATAAGTTTGATTTGGGTTCATTCGACTTTGATTTGATGATTCAAGGCTTTTGGGTCATCTTCATCTTCGGCATTGTGGAAAACTTAAAAAACTTCTCGGTTGACCAAAACTATGTGCAACGCTTTTTATCCGCATCCTCAGAGGCAGAAGCCAAGAAAGCATTGTGGTTGGGCGGTTTGCTCTACATTCCGATTTCAGCGTTATTCTTTTTGATTGGCACAACCTTGTTTGTGTATTACCTCAACGTTCAGCCTGAAAGTTTTCCTACCAAAGCCGACCAAATCTTTCCGTATTTTATTGTGCATGAATTGCCAACAGGTTTGGTGGGTATTGTGATTGCGGGGGTGATGGCGGCAGGTATGAGTACGCTGGATTCATCACTCAACAGCTCGGCAACGGTGGTGACGATTGATTTTTACAAGCGGGTGTTTAACAAAGATGCCGATGATGCTGCGCAACTGCGCGTGATTCGATTCACCACGGCTGTGATTGGGGTGGTGGCAACTGTGGCTAGCCTTGCCATGATTGATGTGAAAACGGCTTTGGATGTTTGGTGGCAAATTTCGGCGATTTTTGGCGGGGGTATGTTGGGTTTATTCTTATCTGCCATACTTTTACCCAAGCTATCATCTGGGCAAGCCATGGTTGCAACTTTGATTGGGGTGGTGTTTGTGGCATGGGCAAGTTTGGCAAAACTTGGCGTGGAAATGGATATGGGTTTCCCGTTGCATACCATGATGATTGGCGTGGTGGGTACAATTTTGATATTGGTTTCATCTTTTGTATTGCAGCTTTTTGGTCATGAAAAAGATTAAGGTTGGTAAAATCCGCTTGCAGGACATTAAGGTGCGCAAAAAGCTTGCGCCACCCACGCAAGTGCAGAAATCACCCAAGGATTACGACAGGAAAAAGTTGAAATTGTTGTTGCGTAAAGGTTTGCAAGATTAGGGTGATAAATGTGCTTAACGCACCTTTAAAACTCGGCTAAGCTTACGCCATGTCACCCGAGGAAACTCCCCAAACCTACGATAATCCCTTTGTTCACCTGCATACGCATTCGGATTATTCCATGCAACGCAGCACGGCTAAAGTGAAGAAGATGTTGGATTTGGCAAAATCATTTGAACAACCTGCGGTGGCGCTTACCGATTATAACAACCTTTATGGCGCGATTGAATTTTATTCCCAAGCTATGAGCCGCGGTATTAAACCCATCTTGGGCTGTGAGTTTAACCTATGTGATAACTATAAGGAAAAAGTCGCAGAAGGTCCGCGTGGCCCCAAGTTTTTCACCATTGTATTATTGGCGCGCAACAATGTGGGTTGGCATAACCTGATTAAACTTACTTCTATCGCTTCGCTCGAAGGTTTTTATTATGAGCCGCGTATTGATAAAGCGTTATTGCGCCAATACAGCGAGGGAATCATCGCTTTATCATCGGGTTGGGATGGTGATGTGGAAAAAGCATTGCGCCACGGTGATATGGAAGCAGCCAAAGCCTTGGTTGTGGAATACAAAAATATATTTGAAGAAGATAGCTTCTTTTTAGAGTTGCAACGCTTGAACTACCGCGAACAAGAAACACTGAATCAGGCGGTGATTAGCTTGGCACATGAAACAGATGTACCTTTGGTTGCCAGCAATCATGTTCATTTCTTGGAAGAAGGGGATAAGCAAGCGTTTAAAGTGTTATCCGCGCTTCGCAGCAACGACACTTTGGATGCAGATGACTTGAATGGATTGATGGATGAGCGGTATCTCAAATCGTCGCAAGATATGAACCGCTTATTTGAAGATGTGCCTGAAGCTTTGGAAAACACCATGGCGATAGCCCAATCATGCAATGTGGAATTGGAATTTTACAATTGGCAAATGCCTGATTTTAAAACGCCTGATGGCTCGGACTTGAATGAATATCTACGCACATTATCCAAGCAAGGGTTGGACAAACGCTGGGCAGCCATCATTCAAGGCACACCCGATGCGGACAGAGCTGCGTATGACGCACGCCTTAAATTTGAGTTGGATATTATTATTCAAATGGGTTTCCCCGGTTACTTTTTAATTGTATCCGACTTTATTATTTGGGGCAAAGAGCAAGGTATTCCT
>CAMZLX010000158.1 GCA_947311795.1 uncultured Zetaproteobacteria bacterium | reverse complement strand
CCTAAAGAAGTGCATGAAGTGCTTGGAATTTGCAAAGCTTACACCACCCGCGTGGGTGCAGGGCCATTCCCAACTGAACTCTACAATGCTGATGGTATGTGTGATGCCAAAAATGCAGGCAAACACATGGCTGAGAAGGGGCAAGAGTTTGGCGCAACCACAGGTCGTCCACGCCGCACAGGTTGGTTTGATGCCGTGGTGGTGCAACATGCAGTGCGCATCAATGGTGTAACAGGTTTAGCCATCACCAAGCTTGATGTGTTGGACGGGCTTGAAGAAGTGAAGTTATGCGTAGGTTATGAGCGCAATGGTGAGCGTTTACAATCCATTCCTGCATGTGCCAAAGCGTTGGAAGAATGCACGCCCATCTATGAAACGCTTAAAGGCTGGTCTGAAGACACTTTTGGCCTGAAAGATATAACACAACTGCCTGAAGCCGCAACAGCTTTGTTAAAACGCATTGAAGAAGTATGTGAATGCCCAATTACCATGCTTTCCACAGGCCCTGACCGCGACCATATTTGTCATTTATAATTAGTTGATAATGGAGATGCTATAAGCATACAGATCAACTGTTGTCCCAGCACCATTGGTGATAACAGGGTATATGAATATTGATTTATCTCTAATATAGTAGTTTTCCCCATCAAACTTTTCATAGATATTCACGCTGACTGAATATGAATTATTAGCATACACGTCTTGGGTGCTATAAAAAACTTGGTAAGCAAATGGGCTTGATTGCACACCTGAGGTACAACTTGTTCCAAGTGTTGGGAGAGCTGAGTATGCATCAACTATTGAAATAATTGTAAAACTATTATTTGTAAGCGGCTCGTTTGAAACAAGTGTTATATTTCCTGTTATGCTAGCATCCCCAGTACTTGTAATACAGTTTTGAATAAGAATATTATTACTGGATTCAGAAGTGGTGTTAGAATTACTAGGAGCACAGCCAGCTACGAACAAAACAGTTAATAATAAACATAAATTTTTCATTTCCGTATCTCCTAAATTTGAGTAAAACTATTGCTACAGTAAATTCATATGTGTTAGAATTTACTTTTAGTTAGTTTGAAATCCTACATAACCCTTCAAACTCACAGTAGGTACAACTCTGCGTAGTTTTGGGTGTAACAGTTGCTTCACCCGCCATAAACTCATCAGCAAGCATGTTTAATGTGTCTTTCCAGTGATGGGTGAGTTCATCCCAATCTTCTGGTTGGTCTTTGCGAGGTTTGTAGGCTTTAAGCTTAGGCAAAAGCCCATCTTCTTTGGCAAAACCTTTAAATGCCAAATCACCACCGCGCACTTGAGCGAAGGCGAGCGCATCCACCGTCAAACCCTTATCTTGCTCGGCTAACAAGTATGCAGGCAGTTGCGGGGCATCAGGTCGTTCACCCAAGGCTTTGTTTGCCGTGCTAAGCCCTGTTTTGTAGTCGATAATGATTCTATGCCCATCTTTATCTACATCCACGCGGTCTAGCTTGGTGTGCAATACCAAATCACCCAACTTCACATCGCGCCATACTTCGCGCTCAACCACTTTAAAGGGCGCACGCTCTGATTCCAACATCAGCCAATCCAACACCAACCGTTGCAAACGGCGTGTTTCTAACCATTGTACATCTTGCGGAATAAATCGCTTTAAGCTTTGCCATGCATCATCAATGCAGGTCTTGATTTCAGCATCCAACACCTTGGCATCGATTAAATCTAAAAGCTTTTGTTGGCTTGGAAAACGCTGCCAAAACAATTCCAACACTTTGTGCAAAAGCGTGCCTTGCTCGCGGGCATTCAAACCTTGTGTGGGTTGTTCTAAACCATCCAGTTTAAGCCGATATTTGGCAAATGCCTGAAATGAACAAGCCGATTGCGCAGCCAAAATGCCTGTGCCGCCACGGATACTTTCATCTTTGCCTACGGGCAACGCCTCATCTTCAATAGTCTCAAGGGCAATTTGCTGTTGTTGCAGTTGCACGGCATAACGTTGGGTCGCAAACGATGGTTGCTCGGCTTGATTTAAACCTGAAAGCAGGGGTGATGGTTGCACATCTTGATGGTCGCGTGTTTGCGCATAACTCACATGAATATGGGGTGCGACATGCAATAAATTTTGCCAAACGGTTTGCGCATAAATCCATTCACGCTCGCTGTTGGCATGTGGCGTTTGATACTGGGCTTGAATTTCAACAGGTATCAACGGATGTGGCTTGGCAGCAGGCGGCCATGTTTGGTCATCCATGCTGATAATAAATGCTTCATCAAAGCGCAGATTACTTGCTTCCAAAAAACCCATGACCTGAACATTGGCAAGCCCAGGTGCTGGGCGAAACAGTTGTTCATAGGCATATTCTTGCAAACGCCCCAAAGCTTCTGCCCATGTGAGCTGCCCACAAAAGTCATCCAAGCTACTTAATTGATGCAACATATCTTTCCAACCTTGAAGCTGGGCATGTTCAAAAGGTGATTCAGCAGACGACTGCCAAGCAAAGATTGATAACACATGCTCAACCTTTGTTAACCATGCCGAGAGCGCTTGTTTGCCAATAAAACTTGCACCATCGGAAAGGCTAAATGATAACTCTTGCAACACATCCAAGAAGGTGGGCTTGGGAGCTTCATGGTGTTGTGCGGCATACAACAGTTGTTTTAGGGTGATATATTCATGGTTGTTTGCTCTCAAAGCTTTGTCCAAAGCGGCGCGCTGCTCATATTCATCAGCAAAACCTTTGAAATAAGGGTTATGCAACAAGGATGATACATCTTCAAAACCAAGCTTGGGTTGAATGGTTAAGCTTAATAACTGCATGGCAGCTTGAATAATGGGCTGCTTTGCCAGCACCGAACCGAGTGAGAGATTAAAGTATAAACCTTGCAAATCGGTTTCGCTTTGCGTGCAGAGATGTGGCGCAAGTTCTTCACTTAAGATTTGGCTGACTTGGGAAGCGCGTTGCTCCAAATCAGGCACGAACAATCCAATTGTTGTTTCAGTATTCGCAGCAACAAGTTTGCGAATATGTTGGGCGATAAAGCGCAGCTCACTTTCTTCATCGTGGTAAATGCTGAGTTGGGCGGTAGTTTCTTTGGCACCCGAGGCAACTTCAAACACCTGACAACCCAAACCCATAAGGTGCTCTAAAAAAGCAAGTTGGGCAGGGTTAAAGCTATCAAAACCATCCAAAACAACGCTTTCATTGGCACTTGTTAGGCTTTGGCTAAGTTGGGTTAACAGCTCAAAGCGCTGAAAAGCACCGTGATGTTTGTCGTGAATACGATGGCTAACTTCCTCTGCCCAACGATGCAGCGCTATATGCTCTTCACCGCCATGTAACAAGCAGCTTGGGTCGATAAAATAATCAGCCAGAATTTGCCAAGCATCCATGGCTTGTTTTGCCAATGCTTTGCTGTTGAGCACAGCGGTGCGTTCATCTTCAGCCACCACATCGCGCCATAACAATGCTTCCTGCTGCGGGCTTAACAATATGCCCGCATTACTTTTGAACCATAAATCTTGCAGCCAAACTGACCAAGACATGATGTTTGGCGTTTGCCATGCTGCGTTGCCATGCTGAATTTGAGCTTGCTCAAACTGACTTAATCTAAAGCGGGTTAAGCGCTGATTGGCTGTGATAAGCATTGCGCCATGGTTGAGTAAGTGATTCAGCTCATCATGGCTAACGGGGTTTAAGGCTAAAGTCGGCTTGCCTTTTTGGAATATATCATCTTCAATCATAGGCATAATCACCTACTAAAGCGGAGGAAATATGAGCCGAGAAAATATGAGTCAAGTTGAATTGACCTGCCCACGTTGCCAAGAACATTTTAAAGCCAATGAAAGTGAAGTCTATGAATGCCCCAAGTGCGGCAGCACTGTGCGCAAAGAAAGTGATACATCCGACCAAGATAAAACGCAAATCTTTAAGGTGTAAGCTCATTTCCCTTGTGGCTTGGCTTCAAGGGTTTGGGCAGGGACAAAATTACCCTCTGCATCAATGTGTGCAGGGATATATGTTTGCTCTTGAGCGGGCTTGTTATCCAGCTGCCAGAGCAAAAGAGCTGTGCAGACCAAACTCACCGCAATCCAAAGAAAAACAAAACGGCGCGAAGGTTTATGCGTTGGTTTGGGTGTAATATCAATGATTTCAGGCTCTTTTGAGCGAGTAAGCCATTTGTATTTTAAGTGCTCCCAAAGCAGACGAACAAAAAGCATCAATAGCGCAGGGCCGAAAAAACCAAGTAAGGTAAAGAAAAGATAACGCATCATGTTTGCAATATTAGCTTGAGTTTGTAGGCATAAGCAAGTGGGTCTATTTCTCTGCCATCTCGCTGCGATTCATAAACAGTCTCAGCCAAGACTTCTAGAATGATGTGAATGGCATCATGACGTTCGTGTTTGCGTTCAACCACTTCACGTTCTAAAATTTGAGCCGCTTCAATGGGTTGCTTGGTTGCCAGTTGCTCTTCAATCGCCAAGTGCAGGGATAAATGGAGGTAAGGGTTCATGCCGTCATCCACTTGGAAATCACGGTCTAAAAAGTCTTCCATATCATTAAAAAAGTGATGGTATTCAGGGTGCATTTGAATCACCCGTGATATACGCACTTCCATGGCGTTAAGCGGCAAATCAGCTTGTGCCTTTTGCCATGCATCCCAAAAAATTTGTCGGTGTGCACGCAGGGTGTTTCTGTCGGGCAAAGTTTTATCTGTCATGAGAGAAACATAGTTTTTTTGAGACTAGCTGTCGAGCCTCCTAGTCAAAAAAAGGTCAGTTGGTGACAAATCACATTCACAAGTTTTGCGAACACTGCTACCCTGCGCCTATGCCAAACTTAATTATTAAGAATGATAAAGGTAAATACAGCGTTCCCTTGCAGGGTACTGTTCATATTGGTAGACATCCAAAAAACACCATTTGTTTTAATGATAGCGCGGTATCCAAATACCATGCCGATATTGTCGAGATACATGGTAAATATATCTTCAAGGATCTCAGCAGTTCCAACGGTTCTTATTTCAATGAATTAAAAATCAACAAACATATTTTTGCACATGGTGACACGATTCGTATTGGTCATAACCACATCACTTTTGACCAAGTCGATGATACGGGCAAAGATGTTAAAGCACTGGTTCATTTTGAACAGTTTGATGAAAATCAAACAACCGAAGTGAAAGAGCGGATTGATGTTGGTGAGCTTGAGCGCTTTCAGCCAGAAAACGAAGTACATGATGAACACGCATTACGAACGGATTATGAAAAGCTGAGGTTAGGGCAGGATTTATTACAACATATAGGTTTGCAACGAAATTTAGAAGTCCTGATGAATACCTTAGCCAAGCAGCTAACACCAATGTTTTTGGCAGATAGGTGTGTTATTTTACTTTTGAATGATTCGGCAGAGTTTGAAACCAAAGCGGTATACAGTGTTGAGACACTGAATGCTCCGATTACAGTTTCGCGTTCTGTCTTAAAAGAGATTAGAAGTTCTAAAACAGCGGTGCTGTTATCTTCGGATGAAAGTGAAGATGAAATTGCACAAGTGTCCTCTTTAAAGCTTATGGGCATTTCTTCAGTCATGTGCGCCCCAATTTTACACGAGGATGAAGTTGTTGGAGCCATTCACCTTGATGTGACCACTGGCCAGGCAGGGTTTGTTAAAAAAGACTTGCAATTGCTTGGCGGTATTAGCGCATATGTTGCTATGGCAGTTGCCAATGCCAGTTTAAGTGAAAAAATTAAAAAAGAAGCAAAAATGCAAGCGCAATTTGAGCGATTGTTGTCGCCAAACATTGTAAAACAATTGATTTCAGGAAAGTTAAGCATAGGGCAAAGCGGTGAGCTTCGCGAAGTGACCATTATGTTTGCAGATATTCGTGGATTTACTCGTATGAGTCAAAAGTCATCACCGGGTAATGTGGTTGAGCTTTTGAATGCATATTTTGAGCGGGTTGTACAAATTATCTTTAAATATGGTGGGACAGTGGATAAGTTTATGGGTGATGGGGTGATGGTGTTGTTTGGTGCACCTATATCGATGAAACATCAGGCTGATGCAGCTGTATCATGTGCACTTGAAATTCAAGCCATGCTAGCGACTTGGAACAAGCAGCGTGCACGTGTAAAAAAAGGGATTATTCCTGTAGGTATTGGTATCAATAGTGGGGAAGTTGTTGTGGGGGCAATAGGTTCAACTAAAACCATGCAATACACTTGTATTGGTAATGCTGTTAATATTGCATCACGCTTAACAGGTGTGGCTAAAGCGGGGCAGATAATAGCCAGTCATGCCACAATGAAAGCTTTGGAATCAAAAGTGAAATTCAAAACTTTGCCGCCTAGAGATATTAAAGGCATTGAGGGGCAAGTGCAGGCCTACGAAATCCTAAAACTACTTAAATGATAACAGATGATAAGCATGAAATATTGCGCCGCCTACAATACAGGTTAAGGCGGCAAGGCATGTTAGAGCTGGATGTTTGGTTGTCACCCCTGCAAGATGCTTTAGCATTCAGTGATGAGCACTTGCTCGCTAGCGTTGAAAGACTTCTTATGTCTGAAGTGCCCGATTTGGTTGCCATGCAATCAGGTAAAAAAAATATACCCCAGGAGCTAAAGCCGTGGTTAAATATTTAAGTATTCCTTTGTGTCTATTCTTATTATCTTGCTCGCAACAAGAGCAACCCCAAACTGAGGTTAAGCAAGAGCCTACAGCCGATAAAGTTGTAAGTCAGCAGATGCCTGCTTTGCACATTCAACCTGCACGTTATGACTTGGGTGACATCAAAGAAGGTGAAGCAGCGATTGCGACCTTTATTGTTCGCAACAATAGCAAGCAAGCTATTGAGCTTGTGGATATTCAAGCATCATGTGGTTGCACGGCTGCCGAACCCGATAGTTATATTATTCCATCCAATGGTTTTACCCAGCTTAAAGTTGCGGTGGACACCACTGCAAAACAAGAAGGTATAAAAAAAGCCGTTTATATTACAGACTCTTTAGGTAACAAAGCCACCGCAACCCTTACCTTTAATGTCGTGAGCAACCCGCACTTAAAAATGGGTGCTGTTAAAGGTATCTTTGATGGGCAGTGCGCTTCATGCCACTTTCAACCCCTAAAGGCTGTTGTTGAGCCATCCAAGCTTTATGATGTGGGTTGTGCGATGTGTCATGGTGAGGGTGCAACAGGCGCATACGCACCTGATTTGCGCCATCTTGATACCCAAACCTTAACAACCATCATTGCACAAGGTGTAGGCAAGCCTCAAATGCCTGGCTTTGCGATGAAACATGGTGGTCCACTTAGCGAGCAACAAATTCATGACTTGGCTATTTGGATAGCATCACTGCCGTAAAATTAAGAAAACTTAAGAAATCGCTTGATGCAATCGCAGCAAAGCAGGCTACACTGCGCACGGTATAAAGCTTGAGTGACAAAGAAGGAGTATATGTATGCCTTGGAATCAAAATCAGGATAACAACCCGTGGGGTAACAAACCCAATGGCTCATCTGGCGGCGGCAACAAACAAACACCACCCGATTTGGATAAAATGCTCAAAGACCTAAACGACCGTTTTGGCGGTTTTTTTGGCGGCGGTAAAGGCGGGGACAATGGTGAGGCTCCTGAAGTAAGCAAAGGTTTTATCATGACCGCAATTGGTTTGGCATTCATCGCTTGGCTTGCCTCAGGCTTTTATATTGTTGCAGCTGATGAAGAAGCTGTGGTGCTTAGGTTTGGGCAACATCAAGATACACGTAGCCCAGGTTTAAACTGGCATTTACCTTATCCTATTGAAACAGTTGAAAAGATTCCAACCTTATCTGTACAACGCTTAACCATTGGTTTTAGGACATTTAATGATGGTCGTGTACGTAAAATGAGCAAAGAATCATTGATGCTAACCAAAGATGAAAATATCGTGGATATTTCATTCGTCGTGCAATACAAAATTTCAGATATTGAAAAATATTTATTCCAGATTGATGCAACCCAGGCTATTCAAACGGTGAGAGATGCCGCGGAAAGCTCAATTCGTGCGGTGATTGGTAGCACATTGATTGATGATGTGATGACGGATAAAAAAGCCGAAGTTGAATTCAAAACACGAGAAGGCATTCAAGCCATTCTTGATAAATACAACGCAGGCATTCGTATCACCACAGTCACACTCAAAGACGTGCAACCACCAGAGCGCGTGAGCAAAGAGTTTAAAGATGTGGCGAGTGCAAGGGAAGATAAAGAGCGGGCGAAAAATGAAGCAGAAGCTTACGCCAACTCCATTATTCCGAATGCACGTGGTGAAGCCAAGAAAAAAATCTTGGAAGCTGAAGCGTATGCTAAAGAAGTGGAAGACCGCGCCATTGGTGAAGCAGACCGCTTTAACAGCTTGCTTCAAGCTTATAAAAAAGCACCTGAAGTGACACGCAAACGTTTGTATTTGGAAACCATGGAAGATGTGTTGGCTGGTGCAGATAAAGTGATTATTGATTCTAAAATTGCTGGTCAGGTATTGCCATACCTACCTCTGAATAGCACTGGCAAAGTGGAGGTGAAATAATGAGCCCTAAACAATTATTAACAGGTATTATTATTGCCGCAGTATTTATTTTTATTAGTCGCAGTGCATTTATCGTTGATCAACGCGATCAAGTCTTGGTGATGCAATTTGGTAATATTACTGGCGCGCCCATTGTTGAGCCAGGTTTAAAGTGGAAGCTTCCTTGGCAAAACACCATTATTTTTGATAAACGTTTATTAGCCAGTGATGACCTTCCCAATGAAGTGATTACCAAAGATAAAAAGAAAATCCTTGTGGACAGCTTTACCCGCTGGAAAATCATTGACCCACTGAAAGTGTATCAGGTGGCAAAAACACGCGAACGCGTTGAATCCCGTATGCAAGATGTGGTGGGTGCAAAAGTGCGTGAAGTGCTTGGTCAACACACTTTACATGAAATTGTAACAGGTGGTGATGGTGGGGATATGCGCACCATATTGATGGTAACAATTCGTGACTTGGCAGATAAGGAAGTGGCTAATCTTGGTGTAAAAGTGGTGGATGTGCGTATCAAACGTGCTGATTTACCTGAGGAAAACTCTGATTCAGTATTCCGTAGAATGAAAGCTGAGCGTCAACGTATTGCCAAACAATACCGCTCAGAAGGTGAAGAAGCAGCCAAAGAAATTCGCGCAACTGCGGATAAAGAAAGAAAATTCTTGCTTGCGGATGCCTACAAACAATCTGAAATCATCAAAGGTGATGCGGATGCAAAAGCAACCAAAATTTATGCGCAATCTTACCAGCAAGACCCTAAATTTTATGCATTCACGCGTTCTTTAGAAGCCTACAAAACATCCATGGCATCGCAAAGTCGTATCGTGTTGTCGCCCAATTCAGAGTTTTTCCAATTCTTCGAAAAATCTAAATAATACCGTAACATGAATGATTTGTGGGCAGCTTTAGGGCTGGTCTTGGTGTTGGAAGGGGTGCTTTACGCGCTCTTTCCACAAGCCATGGTGAATATGCTTAAGAAACTACCCGAGATGCCGATTTCATCATTGCGATTCATGGGGATTTCAGCATTGGCAATAGGCTGGATGATTGTGTGGTGGGTTAGGCATTAAAACCTTCGCTTAGGGGCTTGAATTTTTTGCCAAGCGGCATTATCTAAAGGTATCAATACACAAAGCGAGGTAAGTATGTCGAAAGAAACCATGAATTTCCAAACCGAAGTGAAACAACTTTTGGACTTGATGATTCACTCTCTTTATTCCAACAAAGAAATCTTTTTGCGCGAATTAATTTCCAATGCATCGGATGCCGCAGACAAGCTGCGTTTTGAAGCAACTACTGATGATGCCTTATTTGAAGGTGATTCCGATTTGCACGTATTTGTGGGTTTTGATAAAGATGCTAAAACCATCACCATTCGTGATAATGGTATTGGCATGGACCATGAAGAAGTCATTGAAAATATTGGTACCATTGCCCGCTCAGGCACCAAAGAGTTTTTTGGTCAACTCTCTGGTGACCAAGAAAAAGATGCGCATTTGATTGGTCAATTTGGTGTAGGTTTTTATTCATCATTCCTTGTTGCCGATAAAGTCACGCTAACCACACGTCGTGCAGGTACAACTGCGGAACACGGGGTACGTTGGGAATCCGCAGGTGATGGTGAATTTACCATTGAAACGGTGAACAAAGAAGGGCGTGGTACTGAAATCGTACTGCACTTGCGTAATGAAGCTGAAGAGTTTTTGAATGACTGGAAGCTTCGTTCAGTGATTAATAAATATGCCGACCATGTACCTTTCCCTATCCGCATGTTTAAACCTGCCGAAGAAGGCAAAGAACCTGAAATTGAAACAGTCAACCAAGCTTCCGCATTATGGGCGCAATCCAAATCTGAACTTTCTGATGAAGATTATAATAATTTCTATAAACATGTTGCTCACGATTTTGAAGACCCGCTAGCGCACATGCACCAACGCCTTGAAGGGCAATATGAATATACCTTATTATTTTATATTCCCAAACGCGCACCCTTTGATTTGTGGCAAGCCGAAGCCAAACATGGCGTAAAATTGTATGTGAAACGTGTGTTTATCATGGATGCCACGGAAGACTTGTTACCGCGTTATCTGCGCTTTGTGCGTGGTGTGATGGATTCATCTGATTTACCACTCAATGTATCGCGTGAAATCTTGCAGCATAGCCCTGCCATGACTGCCATGAAAAAAGGCGCAACCAAACGTGTGCTTTCATGGCTTAAAGACTTGGCAAACAAGGAAGAAGATAAATATGCTGAGTTTTACAGTGAGTTTGGCAACTGCTTGAAAGAAGGTGTGATTGAAGATGAGAAAAACAAAGAAGCCATTGCAGCTTTGTTGCGTTTCTCAAGTACCGAATCAGATGAGAAAGCGGTAACGCTGAACAAATACATCGAGCGCATGAAAGAAGGGCAGGATACCATTTATTATATCACGGCAGATAACCTTGCTGCAGCGAAAAATAGCCCGCATTTGGAAATTTTCCGCAAAAAAGGCATTGAAGTCTTGCTGCTTGCTGACCGCATTGATGAATGGTTGGTAGGTCATCTGGATAAATTTGATGGCAAAGAGCTTAAATCCATCGCCAAAGGTGAGTTGGACTTATCGGATATTGGTGAAGATGCGGCGGAAGAAAAAGAAGCACATGAAGAAGCTGTAAAATCCGCAGAACCCGCGCTTAAGAAGCTTAAAGAGGCTTTGGGTGATAAAGTGAAGGAAGTGCGCGCTACTGACCGTTTAACGGCTTCGCCTGCTTGTTTGGTTTCAGATGATTTTGATATTTCAGGTAATATGGAACGCATACTCAAGCAAGCTGGGCAAGATGTGCCAGCGGTAAAACCGATTTTGGAAATTAACCCTGAACATGACTTGGTCAAACGCTTGGCAAAAATGCGCTCCAAAGACAAAATCGCTGATTATTCAGATATTTTATTTGACCAAGCTGTATTGGCTGAAGGCGCATTGCCTGAAGACCCCGCAGGATTTGTGCGTAAAATTAACGCATTGCTTGTTTCATAGTTGATATCTTAGGTGTCTGCACTTTCCTTTAAAATCATCGCCAAAGATGAGCAGGGCTTTGCCCGCCGTGGTGAAGTAACCTTGCCTCACGGCAAAGTGCAGACACCTGTGTTTATGCCTGTGGGCACACAAGCCACAGTCAAAAGCTTAACACCAGCTGATTTAACCGATGATATTGGGGCTGAGATTATCTTGGGCAACACCTACCACCTGATGCTGCGCCCTGGTGCTGATATTGTCGAAAAAATGGGTGGTTTGCACAAATTTATGGCTTGGGATAGACCCATTCT
>CAMZLX010000157.1 GCA_947311795.1 uncultured Zetaproteobacteria bacterium | reverse complement strand
CAGTAAGTTACACCCCATGAACAACGATTGGAAAGCTGATATTCAAACATTATTGCGCAACACCCGTATTGCTTTTTTAAGTACACAAGGCGATAACTCCCCTGAAACCAGCATGTGCCCTTATGCCGTGTTTCAAGGGGATATTGTACTGCACTTATCAGGGCTTGCTAAACACAGTAAAAACTTAAACAACAGCACTCAAGTAGGGCTAATGATTTGCACACCTGAAACACCTGACAACTCTCCGCTTGCACTACCAAGGTTAAGTTTTACAGGGCATATCGAAGCTGTGCCTGAAGCTGAACAAGCAGATTATAAAAAGGCTTATTTGCAAAACATCTCTGATGCAGAATCTTTATTTTCATTCCCTGACTTCACGCTCTACCGATTTAAGGTGGATGCTGTGTTTTGGGTAGGCGGCTTTGGCAAAGCACGACAAATTCCTTTAGAAGCATGGAAATCATTATGTTAAGTCTGTTATCCCAAGTCGAAAACATCGCCAAAGAAGTTGGGCAGCATATTTTATTACCTGCCTTTATCAGCCAAACTTCAATCCAAACGCGCAAAAGCGATGGCTCTATCGTCACCGAAACCGATGAAAAAGCACAAGCCTTTATCCAACAAGCCTTGCATGACATCCACCCAAACATTGGTTTTCTTGGCGAAGAAATGAGCGAAGAAGAACAACGCAAAGCACTGCATCATGGCGGCAAGTTTTGGTGCGTTGACCCCCTCGATGGCACAGGCAATTTCACCACGCCCATGCCATTGTTTGCCATATCCATCGCCCTGATTAAAGATGGAAAACCTGTGCTCGCCTGCATTTATGACCCTGTACGCGATGAAATGTTTTCTGCCGTTTTAGGTAGTGGCTTACGCATCAATCAAGAGACTTACACACCAATCCCCATCGACAAACCCTTAAGCGACTGCATTGGTTTTGTGGATTTTAAACGCCTTAAACAGCCGCTTGCCATCCAACTTGTCACAAAAAAACACTACCGTAGCCAACGCAATATCGGCACTTGCGCACTCGAATGGGCTTGGCTTGCGGCTGGTCGCTCTCAATTTATTGTCCATGGCGGACAAAAGCTTTGGGATTATGCGGCGGGTTTATTGTTAGCCGAAGAAGCAGATTGCGTTGTTACTGATTTTTCTGGAAACCATCCTTTTGTCGAGGCGCGTTTGAGTTGCCCCATCCTTGCCACCACCAACACATCACTCAATCAAGCTTGGTTATGTTTGGTTGACGAAAACAACTAATATCCTACGCTTGCCACCTGTGAAAAATGATAACCCCCTAAACCAAGCCATCAAATTATGTACCGATGATATGAAACGCGTGAACGATTGCATTCACGACAACCTTCAATCGGACATCGCCATGATTCCTGCCATTGGTCACTATATTATCAATAGTGGCGGCAAACGTATGCGCCCGCTTTTGTGCCTTTTGATTGCCAAAATGTTTGATTATAAGGGTGATAGACATATTCCACTCGCCGTGGTGGTTGAGTTTATCCACACCGCATCTTTATTGCATGATGATGTGGTCGATTCATCCGATTTCAGGCGCAGCAACCCTTCTGCCAATGCTGTTTGGGGCAATCAAGCCAGTGTTTTGGTGGGTGATTATTTATTTTCCCGCTCCTTTCAAATGTTGGTCAAAGATGATGATATGGGCATGTTAAAACTCATGTCCGATGTCACCAACGCCTTGGCTGAAGGCGAAGTGCTGCAATTATCCCGAACATTCCATTTGGAAATGACCGAAGATGAGTGTCTTGAAGTGATTGAACGTAAAACCGCCATCCTATTTTCTGCCGCAGCAGAAGTGGGTGCGCATGTGAGCGGGCAATCGGCGCAAACCATCAAAGATATGGCGGAATACGGCATGTGTTTGGGTGTTGCCTTTCAACTCATGGATGATGCTTTGGATTATTTATCCGATGCAGAAGCTGCGGGCAAACCTGTGGGTCATGATTTGGAAGAAGGCAAAATTACATTACCATTGATTCACGCCATGAACCAAGATGATGAACTTCGTGCGCGTGTACAAACCATTTCAGAGCGCGATGAAAACCCATATTATGATGGTGACCGCGAATGGGTTCGCGATAGAGTTTTACAGTGCGGCGGCACAGATTACACCATCCAAAAAGCACAAGTGTATGCCTCTCGTGCCATAAGCTTATTACCTGATGTGCCGAATCAAGGCATCAAACAGCTACTGTGTGAGCTAGCACACTTCTCAGCACAACGTTCCTACTAACTTGCATAAGCACGAACCACTATCTATCCTTATTTAGATAGTGCGGAGGTTTTATGGACATCAATTGCGAGTGGTTAGAGAAGCACTTTTTTAAAGAACACTTGAGTGAAAAACAAAAAGCTTTGGTCTGCAAAAAGTTTGAAGCTGTACTTTACCAAATGGGTGATGTGATTATTCAACAAGGTCAAGAAAGCCATACTGTTTATATCATCAATTATGGAAGCGTAAGCATTGATAATGAACAAAATGGTGAACACATTAACATCGGCATTGCAAAAACTGGTGATTTAATTGGTGAAATGAGCTTTATTTCAAAGGAAACGGCAAGTGCAACTGTTACTGCCAAAGAGCCCTGCTTGGTTTACAAACTCTCTAGAAAAGCTTTCATGGACATGAAAAAAGAAGATAAAGGTTTGGTCAACTTAACCTTCCTTACGCTTTTGAAACGCGCCGCTGATATTGTGCGCCACATGAATACTGAAAAGGCATCCGTACAACAATACATGAGCGGAAGCCACTGTTAATCATTTGTGATGTGGCTAACGGACTTATTGGCATATACGTATTTAACTTGCTGAAATAAAATTTCTCGTCTAATGTTTTAGCCGATAGACAAATTTAGGGAGTTAAACATGGGAATTGATACACAATGGTTGGAAGAACACTTTTTTAAACAAGGTTTATCCAACGCACAAAAAGATTTGATTAACCAACACATCCAAGCATCAGACTACGCCAAGGGTGACGTGATTGTTGCTCAAGGTAACCCTGGCGATGCAGTGTATGTGATTCATTCAGGTGCAGCACATATCGACTGCGACTGCAATGGAGAAAACATCCGTGTTGGTACCGCAAAACCTGGTGACTTGGTGGGCGAAATGAGCTTCCTCACGCAAGATGATGCCAGTGCCACCGTTACAGCTCGAGAAGACACAGTGATTTATAAATTATCACGCTCTGCCTTCACTGACCTGATGCGCGAAGACCCTGATTTGGTGTATGCAATTTTTGCGCACTTATTAACACATACAGCCAATGTTATTCGCCAAATGAATGCTGAAAAAGCATCGGTTCAGCATTATATGGCAGGTAATCGTCTTTAATATCCTTTCGGGAATTAAATATTTTCAAAGCCAGGTAACATCTGTTACTTGGCTTTTTTCTTTGTGGCGTTAAGTTCTTGTCATGAATCATGAATTTGATGCCATTCGCACGCTGTTTCAACAACGTGTGCCCTTTAAACAGAGCTTCACGAGCATTGCGAACGGAGATGACGCATCTGTGCATTGTATCCCACAAGGCATGGAACTTGTCATAAGCACGGATGCCGCCGTGGCTGGCATCCATTGGCCTTTGGATACACCCTTACATATTGCAGGCGCTCGCGCTGTTCATGCTTCCCTGTCCGATTTGGCTGCCATGGGTGCGAAACCCGCTTGGATTTGGTTAAGTGTGTTGGCAGAAAACAATGATGCCTTAATCGCTATGAGCCATGGCATTGTTGAATCATGTTTGACACATCATATTGAACTTGCAGGCGGCGACACAGTGCGCAGCCCGAATAATGCCATCAACGTCACTGTTGGCGGGCTTGTTCCCAAAGGTTCTGCCATGACGCGAACATCAGCCCAACAAGGTGACGAAGTGTGGTTGCTTGGCGATCTGGGTTTGTCCACCGCAGGTCTAAAACAATGGCAATCTGGTGACATCAACGGAAAATTTGTGCCTCACTTTCAAACCATTCAGCCTTTATACCCTCAAGGCATTACACTTCGCGAGATGGGTATTCAGAGTTGCTTGGATATTAGCGATGGTTTACTTCAAGATGCAAACCACCTTTGCCACGGTTCCGACTTGGGTTTCAGCATTGAACTCACCAATATTCAATCATTGGATAGTTATCAGCAACTTCTTCCCCACTTTGGTGCGGAAGAAAGCTTAAATATGGTGCTTGCTGGTGGCGAAGATTATGCTCTGTTGTTTACCGCAAACCCTTCGTTGCACAACCAGCTTGAAGTGCTTGGCGCGCATAAACTTGGGCATTGCATCAAAGGTCATCACGTGCAATTGACCCATGATGATCAAGTCATAGATTATGATGTTAAGGGGTTTGATCATTTTGCCTAAATCAATCTTTTGGATACTCAAATGGTTAGCCGCAGGGTTGGGCAGTGGCTGGCTGCCCAAAGCGCCCGGCACTTGGGGCAGTTTATTTGCCCTGCTTCCTGCCTGGCTTATGCTTACAACATGGGGGCTTGATGTTTTATGGCTGGCAACACTTCTGGTCACCTTGTTGGGTTTTTTTGTGTGTTTCATTATTTTACCTGAATTGGTCAAACTGGGGCAAAGCCATGACCCGGGCTGGATTGTGATTGATGAATGGGCAGGGCTTTGGCTGAATATCGCCATCCTATTAACCGTCTTCCCGCATCAGCCATTGCTCATCATATTACCACTGGCTTTTGTATTGTTTCGCGGCTTTGACATCATCAAACCCTACCCCATTAGAAGGGTGGAAACATGGGGTGCGCATTGGTTCTCCATTATGAATGATGATTTGGTTGCAGGGCTAATGGGAGCTGCAGTTGGTTTGCTGTTACTGCAGGTGTTTGCATGAAACAAGCCGAACAACTGATTAACCATTTAAAACAGCAAAGATGGCAAATTCGCTGTGTGGAATCATGCACAGCTGGCGGTCTCACAGCTGCAATTGGCGCAATACCGGGTGCTTCAGAAGTCTTAGATAGAAGTTGGGTGACATACTCCAATCAAGCCAAACATGAAGAAGTGCATGTGCCGCTCGAAACGCTAGAAACATTTGGTGCCGTAAGCCAAGAAGTCGTGACGGCTATGGTCAACGGTGCAGTGCAAGGGTGCATACAACATACTTTGGTTTTAGCTATATCAGGCATAGCAGGACCAAGTGGTGGCACAAAAGACAAACCCGTAGGCACAGTTTGGATAGGGCTTAAAACCCCAAATAAAGAAGCGACTGCGCAATGTTTTCACTTCCAAGGAAGTCGCCAAGATGTGCAGCAACAAGCCATCAAAGCAGCACTTACTATGCCTTTGCAAGCTTAATCGCTATCTTTCGACTAAATCATAAATTGGTGCAGGAGTGTGTATGCGTTGGTCTGGTGTAGTTCTTCATGATAATGCTTATTTCCCCAGAAAAAAAATCACTGTCGTTGGCTCTGGCAATGTGGGCGCAACCGCTGCATTTTTAGCGGCTTATAAAGAGTTGGGTGACATCGTACTGTTAGATATCATGGAAGGTATACCCCAAGGTAAGGCACTGGATATGTATGAAGCTTCTCCCATCCTTGGTTATGATGTGAATATCAAAGGCACACAAGATTATGCTGATACTGCTCACTCTGATTTGGTGATTATCACCGCTGGTATTGCACGCAGACCCGGCATGAGCCGCGATGATTTGTTGGCAACCAATGTTAAAATCGTTGCCGATGTCACCGCAAAAGTCGTAGAGCAATCGCCAAACTGTATTATCATCGTCGTCACCAACCCACTCGAGGCCATGGTTTATACAGCCAAACAAGTGTCTGGTTTTTCGCGTAAACGCATCATTGGCATGGCTGGTGTACTCGACTCTGCGCGAATGCGCTCCTTTATTGCGCAAACACTAGATGTATCCATCGCTGATGTTTCTGCTCTCGTCTTGGGTGGACATGGTGACACCATGGTTCCACTCGCCCGTTACTCCACGGTTGGCGGTGTGCCACTCACCGAAATGTTAAACGCAGAAAACATTCAAAAAATTAGTGAACGCACAGCCAAAGGTGGGGAAGAAATTGTTGAGCTTCTAAAAACAGGTTCTGCATTTTATGCGCCAGGTGCTGCCATTGTTGAAATGGCAGAAGCCATCCTTAAAGACCAGAATCGTATTCTCCCCTGTGCTGCATGGCTTGAAGGTGAATATGGCATTGATGGTTATTTTATGGGTGTGCCTTGCAAGCTTGGTGGTGGTGGTATGGAAGGTGTGATTGAATTAGACTTAAATGAATCCGAAAAAAAAGCCATGAAAGCATCATTGGCATCTGTGCAAGCTGCCAAACAAGATGTGGACAGGCTTTTAGGAGAGCAAGCGTGAATATTCATGAATACCAAGCCAAAGAACTTTTAGCATCCTTTGGTATCACTGTACCGAAAGGGAAAATTATCCTTGAAGCCAGCCAAGCCAAAGCTGCCGCAGAAAAGCTTGGCGGCCCACTTTGGGTAGTTAAAGCGCAAATTCATGCGGGTGGACGCGGCAAAGCTGGTGGCGTTAAAATTTGCAAAACCTTGGATGAAGTGCAGCAAGCCGCCGAAACTTTAATGGGTAGCACATTGGTCACCCTCCAAACAGGTGAAGCTGGTAAGGTCGTTCATCGCATTTATATCGAATCAGGCATTGATATTGCCCATGAATATTATCTCAGCCTTTTGCTGGATAGAGAAAATGAGGGTATTAGCTTTGTTGTTTCTCCAGATGGTGGCATGGATATTGAAGCTGTGGCTGCCAACACACCTGAGCGCATCCTTAATGTTCCTATTGATACGGCATCAGGTTTATCTGGGTTTCACATTCGCCAAATGATTTTCTTTTTGGGTTTAACCGATGATGTTGCCAAGCAGTTCGGTCAACTTGTCACCAAACTGTATACCATGTTTCAACTAACCGATGCCAGCTTATTAGAGCTTAACCCTCTGGTGTTAACGAAGCAGGATGCGTTCATTGCACTCGATGCTAAATTTTCTGTGGATGACAGCGCACTTTACCGTCAAAAAGACATTTTAGCATACCGCGACTTGGATGAAGAAGATGAAAAAGAAGTCGAGGCATCCAAACATAGCCTTAACTATATCGCTTTGGATGGCTCAATAGGCTGTATGGTCAATGGTGCAGGACTTGCTATGGCAACCATGGATATTATTCAGCTTAAAGGGCAAAAACCTGCCAACTTCTTGGATGTTGGTGGCGGTGTAACCGTGGAAACCGTCTGCGAAGCGTTTAAATTATTATTTGATGATGTTCATGTCAAAGCTGTGTTGGTGAATATCTTTGGTGGCATTGTACGCTGCGATATTATTGCCCAAGGTCTGCTTGAAGCCGTGAAAACACACCCTATGCAAGTGCCCGTAGTCATGCGTTTGGTGGGCACCAACGAAAAAGAAGGGCAACAACTGATTGCTGATGCAGGGCTTGATGTGCGTTGGGCAAAAGACTTGGATGAAGCAGCAACATTAGCTGCGGAGGCGGTATAATGGCTGTATTATTGGATAAAAACACCCGCGTCATTTGCCAAGGTTTTACGGGCAAGCAAGGCACATTCCATTCCGAACAAATGATAGCCTATGGCACGAACTTTGTCGGTGGTGTGACGCCAAACAAAGGTGGCACAACACATTTGAGGTTACCTGTGTTCAATACGGTTGAAGATGCTGTACGCCAAGCAGGTGCAGAAGCATCCGTTATTTACGTGCCTGCCCCCTTTGCTGCGGATGCCATCATGGAAGCTGCTGATGCAGGTATACATTTGATTGTTTGTATCACCGAAGGCATTCCCATTGCGGATATGCTTAAAGTTAAGACCTATTTGCGTGATAAAGATAGCACTTTAATCGGCCCTAACTGCCCGGGTATTATCACCCCAGGGCAAGCCAAGATTGGCATTATGCCAGGGCATATCCATTTACCTGGGCGCATTGGTGTGGTTTCCCGATCGGGTACTTTAACCTATGAAGCTGTTGAACAACTCACCCAAACAGGGCTTGGGCAAAGCACATGCGTTGGTATTGGTGGCGACCCTATGCATGGTATGACCTTCACCGACTGCCTCAAGCTGTTTGAGGCTGATGAAAACACCGATGGTATCATCATGATTGGTGAAATTGGTGGCTCTGAAGAAGAAGAAGCTGCTGAATATATCAAAACCCATGTCTCTAAACCTGTGGTTGCCTTTATTGCGGGTGCAACCGCACCTACTGGCAAACGTATGGGTCATGCCGGTGCTATCATCGCTGGTGGCAAAGGCACAGCCGAAGCAAAATACACAGCCTTGGAAGCCGCAGGTGTCCATATTGAACATAACCCAACTCTATTGGGAAAACGAATGTTTGAGCTTGTTGGATAGAAATAGCGACAAAGCTATTTTTCCGATTGCATTCATGATATCTGTGGCTATATTGCGCTCCTCAACGGAAGGGTGACAGAGCTGGCCGA
Organism: uncultured Zetaproteobacteria bacterium; assembly: GCA_947311795.1. Taxonomy (GTDB): domain Bacteria; phylum Pseudomonadota; class Zetaproteobacteria; order Mariprofundales; family Mariprofundaceae; genus Ghiorsea. The sequence goes on along the minus strand of CAMZLX010000157.1, from coordinate 7,908 downwards.
ATGTACCGGTCTTGAAAACCGGCGTAGGGCAACCTACCGTGGGTTCGAATCCCACCCCTTCCGCCAGCTTAACGCTCCGCTGATTATTCAGCGGAGCAGCAAGCAAGGAGAGGTGGCTGAGTGGCTGAAAGCGCGCCCCTGCTAAGGGTGTATAGAGTAAAATCTATCGAGGGTTCGAATCCCTCTCTCTCCGCCATGCTTGCTAAAGTATTATTGGTTTTGAGTTTGAGTATGTTGTTGACCGCATGTGAGAATGAGAAAAGCAAAGAAATTGAATGGCAGTTGCCGTTAAGTGTGTCTGATGATCCGCACGCTACAACAGCTGGCAATGAACTTCCTGAATGGGCAACCATAACGGAAGGGAAAGCCAAAATTTTCTTTTTGCAGAAATCTACAGCAGAAGTTTTATCTGTAGAGGTAGCAAAAGGTAACACAAGCCGTTTGGAAGACTGGAGCATTGAGTTGCTTGGTTTGGCTAAAGGGTTACGGGTTAAAGGTCATGCTTTGATTGATGATAAAAGTGTACTTAACCCAGCAGTTTTTGTGCGTATTTCCCTTAAAAAGGAAGTGATGTATGAAGGCTGGTTATACCAAGATTTTCCTGAATTGTTTGGCATAGATAATTCGGACTGGAAAGTCTGGGTACAAGACGTTACTATGCCGCCGTCTTCGTAAGAAGATGACAATAGCACAATAAAAGGCTCCCTTAGCTCAGCTGGATAGAGTATCTGACTACGAATCAGAGGGCCGGGCGTTCGAATCGCTCAGGGAGCACCATATAAAGCAAGGGCTTACGAGAAATCGTGAGCCCTTTTTGCCTTTTTCTTTCATATAAATATGAGTAATATCAAGTCCTAAGTTGAGGCTTGTTCAACCAACATATCACCTCCTGCCCCTAAGTGCTTGACAATTATAAGGTAATAGCATTTCATACGTCAATGGCTGGTTTATCAGAACATTTCGAATGGGCGGCGCTAAGCCTATGGATTAAAGGTTTCCGCCTTTATATGTGCTCAACACCCTCTGAGAACAGCACGCATTTCACCCGCTCTTTGCTTGTTATTATGGCTGCAAGCGTTTTATTAGCTTCTTGCAGAAGCACCGTACCGCAACCGACAAGGTCCCTTAGCTCTTCAGAAGAAAAAGCAACATACACATATAAAATGCATAACAATGCACCTCTACGCTCTTCAGAATCTCATGCCTTATATTTTGTTGACTTGAACCTTGATGGGAACATGGATCTACTGGTTGGAGGAAGTGACAATGTTGAAGGATTCCATACTGAAATGGGTGACGGAACGGGCAACTGGGAAACAGCCGCAGGACCTGCCACAAGTATGCAGCCACTTTCGTTTGCATCATCGGACATCAACCACAATGATAAAGTTGATATTTTAATTGGTGGTCGCGGTGATCAAAAGGGATTGCAAGTCTGGGAATTTGACCCTGAAAATCAGTCGTGGACACTTCTTTCTTCACCCTTGGATGCGGGTATATTTTCTAAAGTTGCGTTCGTAGATGTTAACCGTGACGGCTGGGATGATATTATTGCATCCAAACTAGGTAACAATCAGGACGGTGGCATTACGGTTCTCCTGAATGATGCGAATGGCGGGTGGATTTATGGCACAAGCCCTATTGTTACCGGCGAATTCACAGATGTTGTTGTCCAAGATATTAACGGAGATGGTTTGATTGATATCATTGCTTCAAGGCGCGGTGGTCTTGGTGCTATTGAAGAAGATAGAGTGAATAAAAACACATTCCCCCTTCATCGGAACAAGTTAAACCTTAAAAAGAATGACAATGTTTGGCAGCATATTGGTGGTGTTCAAATTTGGCATGGTGATGGCAATGGCAGGTGGGAGCCTGCGGAGCTACCTGTAACTTCAGATGCAGAGTCAGTCACTGTTGCCGATGTAGATGGTGATGGTGATATTGATATTTTAGCAGGTCTATACCAACAAGGTATCATGGTCTGGCTGAATGATGCTAATCAGTCATGGGATAAACACCCTCTGCTGACATCCGGAACCTGGTCGGATATACGCGTTGGTGACTTTGATGCTGACGGCGCCCGCGACTTGGTCGCATCATCAAGTGTTGGGCAAGGTCTGCACCTATGGCACTGGGATGAAGGCAATGTTATCACCCATGGAGACTTCATAGCAGATACAGGCCTAGCACCAAACTTTGGCATCTATCTTGATATTGATATCGCTGATATCCACAATGATGGAACCTTAGCTATTGCTGCTTCTCGCTCTGGTGCAGGCATAGAAATTTGGTCAAGCAACAAAGCAAAACCATTGCCTGCGCGCAAAACCATCGGGAAGACTATTGGCAATAAACTTGCCATTTATTTTGACTCGGGAAGCGCAAAACTCAATACACAAGCAACCGCAGCGCTGGATACCTGGGCGACTTCACTGGGTAAAGATATGTCGCTCTTACACTTAAGAATACAAGGTCGAGCTGACCAGCGCCCCATACGCTCAGTATTATTCCCAAACAATACCGCACTGTCCCGAGCTAGAGCTGAAGCTGTTGCTGCATGGCTGCTTAAATATGGTGTGCTTAAGCAGAATCTTAAAATCGATGCACTGGGTGATCAGTCTCCTCTCACCAAAGGCTTAGATCCAAGTGCATTAAAGCAAAATCGTCGAGTATCTATCCAAGCATTTAATATTGACACTGTTCGACTTCCTAAAACATCATCAAACCTTAAAAAACGAGACCTTTACAATGTCACTGAAAACAGAGTTTTTAAAACCATTGGCGGTGTACCTGAGTACAAAGTGGGTCCTGGTGATGAATTAAGTATTACCTTTTGGCAAGGAGGTAAATCGGAAACCAAAAAGGTTATTGTTCAAATTGATGGTACAGTATCTTTGCCCTACCAGTCTGCTTTAGAAATTTCAGGTTACACGCCGCGTGAAATTGATGCTTTAATTACAGATATTCTCAAAAAATACGAGCGCAACCCTCGCGTAGATATTTTTATAATAAAAGCGCGAAGTAAGTATGTCAGCATTTTTGGTGAGGTCCAAAGCCTTGCTCGTCAGCCTACTGGTCCAGGTAACTATGCTTTAAGGGGGCGTGAAAGTCTTGTTGACTTCTTATCTCGGGTAGGTGGTCCTGGGCGTGATGCCAACTTAAACGCCGTGCAAATCATTCGTAATGGCAAGACAATAATACTTAACCTAAACAAAGCTATTCGCCAAGGTGATTTGTCTGAAAATGCAATTGTTGATGCTGGTGATACCATTTTTATACCATCCTTGGCGCAATCTAAACGACAAGTCTATGTGCTTGGTGAGGTTAACAAAACGGGTATCGTAGAATTCATAGGCGATATTAATTTCTTGGATGCTATCTCTCAATCGGGTGGCTTAACGCCTGATGCATACCTAGCTGATATTCGGGTTATCCGATCTAATCGAGAGCAGCCTGAAATCTTACCCGTCGATTTTGAACGTTTTATGGAAAAAGGTGACTTAACACAAATTCCTGCATTGATGGATAAGGACATTATCATTATTCCTTCTCGCCCTATCGCAAACTGGAACAAATACATTGCTGATATTTCTCCAACCATCACATTATTATTACAACCAGTGAGCATTGCTCAACAAATTCTTACACTTAAAGTTTTGTCAGGACAGATAGAATAATGGCAACCCAAGCGAACGAAGGCTATGAGCTTAATCTAGCTGAATACTGGCAAATTATTTCCCGCCGCCGCTGGATTATTATCTTTTGTGCAATCACCATGGGGGTTTTCAGTGGTCTGCTAACTTGGATAAAACAGCCACCGCCAATTTATAGTTCTTCAGCAGCTATAAAAATAGAATCTTCTATTAATGTCGCAGATCTCTTGTTGATGGGCGGGCGATCTCGACAATATTCAGATGCCCGAACCCAACTTGCAATCATTGAGTCTTATGCTGTGATGGAACGTGTAGCCCAACATTTGGGGATTATTTCGTCCGAGCTTAGTTCTGAAGAAATCCGTGCTAATCCTAATGATATGGATGAGGTTCTATCTTTAAAAGACAGCATCAATGTAGCACAAGATGAAGAATCTGGGCTCATCCAAATAACAGCTACATCAAGGCGCCCAGCGTTTGCACGGAACCTTGCACAAGCCGTTGCTGATGAGTTTAAAATATTTAATATCGAAGATAAAAACCGCCGTATTTTTGAAGCTAAAAAGTTCATTCAACAGCAGCTTATTATTGTTCGCGAACGCCTAAAGAAGGCAGAAGAAAACATCGGTAAATACCGACAAAAATATAATTTAGACTTCTCGACAACTGATCCCGAACTTATGGCACGACTCATCTCTGATTTGGAACAAAACTATAGACAGGCTACAGCTCACCTCAATGACCTACGTTTTGCGATTGCTCCACTACGTAAACGTATCAACAATGGTTCTTGGGACTACCAAGCCGTTACCATTGCGGGAAAAGTAAGTGATTATTTTGACTCACTAAACAAACGATTAGTAGACATGGCACTTAAACGTACTGAGCTCATGACAAACTACACTGATGAACATCCGCAAATTCAAGAGCTCCGCCAGCAAGCTCAGGATATTTTGTCGACCATGGTTAATGAATTAGGAAAACAAATTCACTTAACACAACGTCGTATTGCCAGTATAGAAGCCAGTATTGAAAACACTAAAAAACGATTCCAAGGCTTACCTGAACAAGCCTTGGAAATCCAACGTATGCAACGTACTGTTCGCATCAATGAAGAACTATTCGACCTTTTAGAAAAAAAATATCAAGAAGTATTGATTAAGGAAGCAGAAAAAGTTCAAGCCGTATCCTTGGTTCGCCCTGCTATGCTACCAACCACCCGAATTAACCCTGTTAACCCATCACAAAGTGGACTGGCGGGTCTTATTCTCGGTTTGGTGCTTGGTTTAATCATCGCGCTAGTTCTTGAAGCCATGGACTCATCCGTTGGCACGATTGAAGAGGTCGAAAGCTACCTCGGTACACCTGTTGTTGGCTTTATTCCCCAACTCGAACATGATGAAGCCATAGACCTCTTCAAGGGTGTAGAAGGTCTTGCAATAAGTGGGCATCAACTGGAAAGGCAAATTCGTTTAATTAGTCATTTCTCACCACCATCTACGATTTCAGAAGCATACCGTAGTTTGCGAACCAACCTTTTATTTTCTCAAGAAGGCACACATCAAGTTATTTTGATTACAAGTTCTACCGTAAAAGAAGGAAAAAGTACCATTGCGGCAAACCTTTCTATTGCACTCGCCCAACAAGGTGGGCGCATACTTTTGATTGATGCTGATATGCGAAAACCTATGCAACACCATACCTTTGGTATCAAACGTGATCCTGGACTGAGTGAATGTCTAGTCGGTCAATACCACTGGAAAGATGCAGTAAAACGTTTTTCTGATATAATGCTGGGAGACTTAGGCATTGACCAAGCCTTACTCACACCTGGATTAGATCAATTGGAAGTGCTTACATGTGGCATTGTTCATGCAAGCCCTCCTGATTTACTTGCAGCCCCTGCCATGGACACCATTTTAAAAGAAGCCCGTGAAGAATATGATATGGTTATTATTGATATGCCTCCCCTACTGCACACAACCGATGCAACAGTACTAGCGTCTAAAGTTGATGGTGTACTGCTTGTTTATAATATTGGTTCAGTAGTTCGTGGTGCGCTTAAGCGTGTTCAGAGTAATATTGAATCTGTGGGTGGTAAAGTTGTCGGCATCATACTTAACGGTGTACGGGGTGAGCTATCCCCTGATTACACAACTTATAAAATGAACCGTTATTATGCGTACTCTTATGGTTCCGAAGAAAAGCTTCGGGGTAATGCAATTCAGCAGGTTTTCATCAAAATAAAACGTAGAATTCTTTCCATGTGGTCATACATGCGTTCAGGTTCTAACCAAAATTAAACATGGGTGAAAGTCACTATCAATTTATGCATCGCAAGCAACGAAGACAACGTATTATTGTTATCTTAATCATTTGCATGTTTTTCTCTGTTGCTGCTGTGTCCATGCGTGAATGTAGTCAAAACATTGATGAGCCATTGGATAAAAGTTATAGGCCCGTTGATCAAATATCGTCACCTTTGAAGTGAGTTTACTCTGAACATTAAAAGCCTACGTGTACCGATTCCACCAACAATCTTACTAACCTTTGTATTGTCGATGTTATTGTTATTCGCCACATCACTCGTAGCCCCTGAACTCGTCAAAGGGCCCATTCTTCTATTAGCAGGGTTTATGATTGTAGTGATTACATTCTCAAGTGTAGAACTCGCATTATACTTTCTTATCCTTGCAACATTGCTTTCTCCAGAACTAACCATTGGTGGCAGCCCCACCCACGGTGACTTAATTACGGGTAAAGTAAATACTACTGAGTCTCGTGGTGTCACTGTTCGTCTTGATGATATTATGCTCACCCTCATCAGTATCACATGGATTTTTCGTATTGCTATTCGCAATGAAATAAGTCTATTGCGCTATACACCTATTAATCAAGCTGCTGGTTTATACTGGTTTGCTGCTGCCTTCAGCACCCTCATCGCCTTTTTCCAAGGTGATGTTGGCATGTATGGTATTTTCTTTGTACTTAAATACCTAGAATACTTTATATTATTTTATCTTGTAGTGAATCATATTCATGATACCGCTATTATTAAACGGCTGCTTATCGTGATGATTGCAACCTGTTTAATTGCATCACTCTTTGGTATGGCTCAAATTCCACAGGACATTCGTGTATCTGCACCTTTTGAAGGTGAACAAGGTGAGCCTAACACCTTTGGTGGCTATCTCATGTTTATGTTCAGTGTTTTACTTGGTATTTTATTGCATACAACAAACAACAAACAACGCTACCAACTTTTACTCATGCTTGCTGTTATTCTAGTACCTTTTGTATTTACAGAATCCAGAAGTTCATATCTAGCATTTGCCGCTTCGATTATATTATTTCTTTTCTTTTCACAACAAAAAAAGCTTCTTATCTTCATGTGTTTAGGTGGGCTTGCACTTGCACCTATTGTGATTCCAAAAAGTGTGGTCACCCGTATTATGTTCACATTTAATCAAGCCGAGCAAGAAGGTCAACTCGATTTGGGTGATGTTAAAATTGATACCTCAACCACTGAACGTCTCAAATCATGGGAAAGGGTCTTAACCAAATCATTCCCCAGCCATCCTTTTTTTGGTGTTGGTGCAACAGGTGGGAGATTCTTGGATGCCATGTACCCGCGTGTATTGCTTGAAACAGGCATGATAGGTTTGGTATTGTTTATCTGGTTTCTAAGGCGTATTTGGGTTCTACTCCGAAAACGGAGTCGTGACCTTAAAGACCCTATCATGCGTGGCGTAGCGCTCGGAGCATTATGTGGATATGGTGGTTTATTGGTTCATGCCATTGGTGCTAACACATTCATTATTGTCCGAATCATGGAGCCTTTTATGATTATTTTAGGCCTTGTTCTCGCTATGCATATTGTTGAATCCGAACAAAAAGAAGAAACATAAGATTCTTTTTAAAGAAATCAGTGATTGAGAATGTCTTCAACCACAAATTGGATATGTTCACCGCCTCGATAATCATCTTGTTGTAGCTTGCCAATGAGAGAAACACAAACACCTGCTTCTATGCCTTCAAACAACTGCTTACCTCGGAAAGCAACCGCTGGCATAAACCGCTCACCGTCACTCAGTTGCAAGCGAATCACCCCACCTTTTAATGATTTTACATCAACAATACTTACATCATGCAAAAGCCACAAACATGAAGCATTGCCCTGCCCCGTGGGTTCAAAGCGTGCAAGGCGTGCCGCCAAACCAATATGCAATGCAGCTATACTTAACACCCCATCAAT